>CAMPBN010000006.1 GCA_946638265.1 uncultured Bacillota bacterium | reverse complement strand
AGCGTTAGCAGCAGTTACGATACCGTCCTTCTTGAATGCAGGCTTGAGCTTAGCAACCTTTTCCATTGTTGTTCCGAACTTAGGGAATTCGTCTGTATCGAAGATGATTGGATCGCCCTTTCTCTGTGGAACTTCTACAGGAACGATTTCATCCTTGAATTTGCCTGCCTTGATGGCAGCTTCTGCTCTGTTCTGGGAGATTACGGAGAACTCGTCGAGCTGTTCTCTTGTGATTCCCCACTGCTCTGCAACGTTTTCAGCAGTGATACCCATGTGGTATCCGTTGAAAGCGTCCCACAGACCGTCGTTTACCATCATGTCGACCATCTTAACGTCGTTCATTCTTGCTCCCCAACGAGCCTTTGGCATAGCATAAGCTGTTGCGGACATGTTCTCAGCACCACCTGCTACAACGATTTCAGCGTCGCCTGCCTTGATGATCTGTGCTGCCAGTTCTACAGCTCTGAGGCCGGAACCGCAAACCTTGTTAATTGTCAGTGTAGGAACTTCTACAGGAAGACCTGCGTCCAGGGACATCTGTCTGGAAACATTCTGGCCCAGAGCGCCCTGCAGTACGCAACCCATGATAACTTCGTCAACCTGCTCACCCTTGATGCCTGCTCTCTTCAGAGCTTCCTTGATAGCGATGGCACCCAGTGTTCTGGTAGGGATGTCCTTCAGGGAACCGCCAAAGCTTCCGATAGGTGTTCTTGCTGCACTTGCAATTACTACTTCTCTCATTTTTAATCCTCCATATATATTAGGTATAATTTTTCAGATGTTTAGTCTACTTACAAATCGTTAGTTATTTTCTGCTTGTTGAAACCACATCCGTTCACTATTTTAGCACTTTGAATATTTTTTTCAATATCAGATTGTATACTTTTTGCCCAAATTCGCATAAATATTATTTTAACGAAAGCGGTTTCACGTCGCATTCGAGTCCGGCAGGTATAGGCTTCGCCCCGCGGACTTCTTGCGCCGCCCCCCATTAATGTGTTAGAATCTCCGTGATTTGATTTTGCGAATATGCTCCTACAATCGCCACAGGTCGGTGAGGCAGTGATCGGTGAGGTCGTAGCCCAGGATGCTGAGAGTGGCGTAGCCTTCCTGCATCAGCATCACGTCACAATCCGCCGGAATCGGTGCGCCTTCAAAAATGTAGTCCTTATCGTAGACCACAACATTGCCGTCGTACTCGAAATATTCGCCTTCCTCGTCGGTCTTGGTGTGAATCAGCTCGTCGTAATCGCGCGGTCCGATGGTAGCTACCTTCAAGCCTTTGATTTCGCCCGGCGGCAGGTCCGGCACATTTATGGAAATAGTGCGCGGATGGTCGGTCAGGATTTCGCGGAGAGCCTCACTGCAGTCGCCGAAAATTTCCGTACCTTCCGTATCCGCAAAGCGCAGTTCGCTGCCTGCAATTTTCACCTGTTCTTCCTCAATCCGGTCTGCCAGCTTCTCCGCCAGGTCGCAGATGTATCCGAAGCCGTGCTTTGGCTCGTGGGAGTTTACCGACAGCGCCACTGCGGGTTTGCGCCCGAAGTTTGCTTCTCTGGCGGCGCCCAGCGTGCCCGAGTACAGCGTGTCGAATCCGTAATTTCCGCCGTGATTAATGCCGGAAAATACGATGTCGATGGCGACGCCTTCGCGCTCGCACAGGGACAGCCCCACTTTCGTTGCGTCTGCAGGTGTGCCGTCAATGGCCCAGGCTTTTTCTGCTCCCGGCACCTGCTGCTCTTTGAAATGCATCTTTCTGCGCACGCTGATGCACTGGCTGGCTGCACTGCGCTGACCTGCCGGCGCCGATACGTACACCGTATGCTTTTTCGAAAGCGCCTTTGCCAGCTCACGCAGCCCCTGTGCCGCTATGCCGTCGTCATTTGAAATCAGTATGTTCATCTCTAATCTTACCTTCCTATAGTATTTTATTCGCATCTCGTCCGTCGCATCGTCGCCACATGCGCTTCAGGTGCTATTCGCGGCTTCTCTTCATATCGTCTATTTGCGATAGGCGGTGCATCGTTCGGTTCGCGAAATCTCTCCATTTTTATTTGTCATAAAAGCTTATAATTTTTACTTTTACTCGCTCCGCGCCCCAGCAACTTACGAAATCGCTATTTCTGTTCTTGCATTCGCCAGCCGCCGCTCTCACATCTGCCGAAGCGTGTGTCTGAAACTTTTTCTCTTTACTCGCATCGCCTATTTGCGATAGGCGGTGTGTTCGCGACGCTCGCGCCTGCCGAGCTCTCTAGTCGCCCAGCACTTTGCCGATGGAGTCGTAAATCACGAGGTCCGCGTTCTTATCGAACGGCGTCGGGGTCTTATTGATCAGCACCAGATACTTGCCGCGAAATTCGCGCACATATCCCGCCGCCGGATAAACCGCCAGGCTGGTGCCTCCGATGATCAGACAGTCCGCGCTGCTGATTTCCGCGATGGCCTGCTCGCAAGTATCGTAATCCAACGGCTCTTCGTATAGTACCACATCCGGCTTCACAATACCACCACATTTTTTGCAGCGCGGCACGCCAAACTCTTTACCTCCGCAATTAGCCGGATCCATCACATAGTCCAGATCATAGCCGGCGTGGCAGTCCATGCAATAATTCTTCATGATGGTACCGTGGAGTTCGCGAACCTTGGTGCTTCCGGCTTTCTGGTGCAGGCCGTCGATATTCTGCGTCACCACGGACACCAGTTTTCCTTCCTTCTCGAGCTTCGCCAGCGCCAAGTGCGCCTTGTTCGGCTGCGCGTCGCGATACACCAGATTTTTCTTGTAATAATCAAAGAACAGCTCCGTGTTCCCCACAAAAAAGCTGTGCGAAAGCAACGTCTCCGGCGGATATCCGTAAACTTCCCTGGCTGCGTAGAGCCCTTTTTCCGAACGGAAATCCGGAATGTTGCTTTCGGTGGAGACGCCTGCGCCCCCGAAAAACACGATGCGGCTGCATTCGTCCACAATTTTCTTCAATCTTTCGTCCATGCTATACTCCTTCCTTTCTTATATCCTTCATATTCTTCTGCTTGCTATCTTTGGTTTTTGCAAAATCGCATCCGTCCACGCCGAAATCGCTGGTGGAATCGCAAAAGCGCTACCTGAAAACCCAAAAATGCATCTTTCTACATCAAAATCGCGGTTTGGGATGCGATTTTTAGGAAATCTTGCGCGATTTTCTGCCAATCTACGCGCATTTTACTAATATAACCCTGTTTTTTATTGTAATTTTTGTCAATTCTGCTGGATTTCACCGCATTTTCGACGAAATTCTTCCGAAATTCAGCATCTTTTTCCTCTAAAACGGCGATTTAGGATGCATTTAGAGGAAAAAGTTCCACCTTAGCTCTCCGGTTCTGCCGCTGACAGCTTCCGATAGGCGCGATACTCGCCAATAGTAAAGAACACCAGGCCAACCCAGATAAAAACAAAGGCGATGAGCTGCCCGCGATCAAACGGCTCCTTGAAAACCCAAATGCTCAGCACCAGCGAGATGCTGGTGGAGATGTAAGCCGTCACTCCCAGCAGGAACATGTTCACCTTGTTGTTGGCATTGGCGTAAAGCCCGAGAGGCAGCGCCGTAAACGGGCCGCATAGGAGCATGAGGAAGAATTTGTACATTTCCCCGGTGCCGGTGGTAACCGCAGCAGCGTTTGTTACAGAAGCGCCCACCGCAGCCAGCGCGCCACTTCCGGTCAGCTCCAGACAAAAGATTACCGCCAGAGCGAAAGGCGCAAAGAACACTGTCTCAAAAAGTAGCGAAATCATTGGCGGACGATGCATGTCCTTTTTGATGGCCGCGTAGATAGAGAATGTGAAGGCCAGACTCAAGGCGATACCCGGAAATTCCCGGTAATACGCGATGATATAGACCACCGCCGCTCCTGCAAAGACCAAGGCCGTTATCTTCATTTTGCCCATTTTCTCTTTGAAAACCAATGTGCCGAAAAGGCAGATTACCACCGGCTCGATGTAATAGCCGATGCAGCACTGGACCATGTGATCGGCGTTCACGGCCCAAATGTAAATAGACCAGTTCACCGAAACCAGCGCCCCCGCCACGATGTATTTCAGCACAACTTTCCGGTCGGACATTTCGTTTATCAGTGCGGGCAAACCATATTTCGCCACGGCGATGATGGCACACACCAGAGCTACAGTGAAAATGCGGTAGAATATGATAACGTCGGAGCCGATTGGCCGCAGCCAATGCCAGTAAATCGGCATGATTCCCCACCACACCTGGCAAAACAGGGCCGAAATCAGCCCTTCCCGATATTCCTTTTTCGCGTCAATCACATTCATTCCCGCTTTCATGTCAATTTCGTTCATTCCTGCTTACCGTCCATACAATTGCTTTTTCAATTATACCACAAAATCTTTTCTGGCGTATGACTGCAAAATTCGTTCGCCAAAGCGCGGAAAGCGCGGAAGGAGCCGCCCCACGCCTACGTTGGATTCTCCTTGCCTTATTTGGGATTGCCACGTAACAGAAGTCTTGGAATATGTGCCGGACGAATGATATTAATTTTATACATTTATTAAAAGAAAACAAAAAAGGAACGGTTCATCTTTTGAACTGCTCCTTTTTTATAATTAAACGGCTTCCCCTGTGTTCGGCATAATTAAATGACTTCCCCAACATTCGACGCCGGCTAGAAGTTCCCGAGGAAGATTTTGAGGCCGATGCCGATAAGGATGACTCCACCCAGTATCGGGGCTCGGCTTCCTATGCGCTCGCCAAGCTTGCTGCCGGCGAAGAGGCCAAACATGCAGATGGCAAAGGTGACGATGCCGATGATGACGGCTTCCGCCACGGCCGCGCCCACTGAAAGCGATGCCGTATCCAGCCCTACAGACAGGGCGTCTATGGAAGTGGCCACGCCCTGCACCAGCAACAGGCGGAAGCCCGCGAAGGCGCCTTCTCCGATGCCCGCTTCGTCTACGGCCGCGCCTGAAGCGGCTCCCTGCAGCCCTTCGCGTATCATGCCGCTGCCGATGAGCGCCAGCAGTATCAGCGCCGCGTATGGTACTATGCTCTGCACCACGGCAAAGGTCTCGGACGCGGCGCGCACCAGCACATACCCGATCAGCGGCATCCCGGTCTGGAACACCCCGAACACGCCCGCAATCACGCAGGCGCGCCGCCCGGGCATCTCCGGCTCGGCCAGTCCCCTGGCCACCGAAACCGAAAACGCGTCCATGGCCAGGCCCACGCCAAACAGTACCGCAGTTATAAAAAATGAGATCCAAGTTTCAGTCATTTTGCTCTCTCTTACTAAAATTTTCTATTAATCTATTAAATTATAACCTTTTCTCGCCCGACGTCAACATATTTGCAGGAGCCCGCGGCTGCGTGGGCAGCTGTAACCGCAGCTATGACTGAGATTGTGACTGAGGACCGCGGGCGCGGTTGCTTGCACGCGAGCCCCGCTGGCCACTGTTTTAGTAATGTTTCACGGGCAAGCAACGCGATTTTCTCGCATTTGGCAGAATAAACCGCTTGAGAGCCTACGTTCTCTGCCATTTTTCTATTTTTCGCAGGCGTTTTTGACGGAAAGTTCCTACTACTCCAAAATACACCAGTATTATTCTGGCAAAAACACCTGCTATGGGAATTTTTAGGCAAATGTTTCACGGAAAATCGGTACTTTTGCTGAAAAATGGCAGAGAAAATCGCGTTTTCGCGCTCAAATTCTGCCATCCCGAAATATGGCAGGAGCCCGCGCCTGAACACAAAAAGAAAGGGCGCCCGTCGGCGCCCTCTCTCCGCTTGAATATATTATTATGAGTAAAGTTCAGTTTCATTCGCGCACGCATTTTATCTGCCGCCCACAGGGAAGAAGTGTCCGTGGTGATGCTTGCCGCCTGCATGCACATGGGAAAGTCCGAAAGCCGCAGCTCCGAAAATCAGCGCCGGCAGCAGCCAGCCCATGCTGAGATTTGAAAGCGGCAGATCATTGGCAAAGCTCAGCGCGCCTCCGCCGATACCATAGGAATCCAGCATTCCCAGTACCACTGTAATCACGGCACCTGCCACCATGCTGCGGGAAATATAATCCGGCAGCTCCGGCGCAAAGACCGCAACACACACCAGAATCAGCATTGGCGGATATACGATATTCAAAATCGGAGATGCTACATTTATAATAGTGTCCAGGCCCATAGCCGCAATCGCCACGCTGGTCACGCACATCAGCGCCAGCATAACAGGGTAGCCCACGCGGCCGCCGCTCATTTTCGAGAAATATTTTGCAGACGCGGAAGTCAAAGCCACAGCTGTGGTGATACATGCCAGGGAAACCACGATGCCCAGCACTACCACGCCGGCTCTGCCCATGAGCGCTTCCACAATGCCCAGTACTAATGCGGCTCTGGTCACGCTGCCATCATAAATGCCTGAAACCGTTGCGCCCAGGTAAACCAGCCCGATGTACACTGCGAAAAGCAATGTGCCGGCGATGACGGATGCTCCGAAAAAGGCTTTTCTCTCGCTTGCTCTGTCGGTATAGCCCTTAGCTGCGATGGAACCCAGCAGGATGCCGCCGAAGAGCATTGCCCCCAGCGTGTCCATTGTCTGGTAACCTGCATCCACTGCAGAGACCATCACGCGGCTGATCTGCGGCTGCGCCGGAATTTCAGCGATCGGAGAAACGATTCCCATTACGATAAGGACCAGCAGCCCCACCAGCATCGCAGGTGTCAGGAATTTTCCCACGATGTCGACGATGGCCGATTCTTTGATGCAAAGTGCAAAAATAATGGCGAAGAACACGATGGCCGTTACGATCGGCGGCACACTCGGCGCCAGCACCTGTACCGCCAGTTCGTGCGTAGTGGCTGCGGTGCGCGGAATGCAAAGCATCGGTCCCAGACAAAGCACGATGGCAGTCATAAGAATCGCAGAGAAAAATCCGCCCAGACGTCCGGTAATTCCATCCGTTCCGCCCATTTTCATAAGTGCATACATGGCAATAAGCGCCAGCCCGATGGCTGCAGTATAATACGCTACAAAAGCGCCCAGCCACTGTCCGCCGGCCTGCATGCCCAAATACGGTGGAAAAATCACGTTTCCTGCTCCGAAAAGCATTGAAAACAGTGCCAGTCCGATTACCAGAATATCCCCTTTTTTAACCCTTTTGCTATTCATTTCCGCCTCCGAAAAATACATAACGTTAACTCTGTCAAATTCGTATGATCAAAATCCGCGAGTCATATTTCATATTAAAATTTACGAAATTAACACTTTCTCTCTTCTATAACGAAAATAACACTATACGGTATAAAAAGGAAATCCTCTATTTTCATTATGGTATGAAAAAAAATAATACCCCCGCTCCGCCTCTGCAAAGCAAGGGTATCCGCCCATTATAAAATTTATTCTCCCCACTTCTCCTTGAGGAAATTTACCAGGATTTTCACCGTCGGATCCGCTTTCTTGAGGGACTTCACGGCAATTCCCGCAGTGTAGCCCGGATTGTCCGCCAGGTGCATCACTTTGATATTGCCGCGATAGCCTGTGAGTGAAAGCTCCGACACCAGGCAGCCGCCCAGCCCCGACTCCGCCATCTGCAAAAGCGTGGTATCGTCCGCCGAATCCACGCGAATGCGCTTGATGCCCTTCGGAATGAAGCTCTCCGCATAGATGTCGTCAATTGAAATTACCATCTTTTCCGGCAGATCTGAAAGCTCGATGGTTCCGCCATCTTCGCCAGGAAAATCGCCCGGCAGCGCCACCACCAGTTCCAACCGCCTGAGCGGAATAAAGTCGAAGTCTCCGCCGATTCGCTTGTCCATAAAAGCCAGCTGCAGCTCGTCGTTTGCAAGTCGCTTGGCCAGGCTGGTGCCCGCGATAATGACCTCCACTTCCATCTCAGGGAAGCTTTCGGCAAAATCCGCCAGAATTCTCGGCAGCCACGCGTGCGAAATGCTGGAAAAACATCCGATTTTGATCTGGCTGGCCAGGTGCTTGCTCTCGGCTCGGGCCTGGAATTTCAGCTCATCGATTTCTTCCAGCACTTTTTTGATTTGCGGAAGCAATTTTTCGCCGTGCTCCGTCAGGCAAACTCCCCGGGAAGTTCGCTCCAAAATCGGGCAGCCCAGCTCCTCTTCAAGCCGGTCCATCATGTGGGTCATCCCCGACTGGGTGTAGCCCAATTTTTCTGCAGCTTTGCTGAAACTGCCACTTTCTACGGCTTCCAGTAACGCCTTAAGTCTCGTTTCTTCCATCTTATCCTCTCATTGCCAATATACACCAGCCGGCACTCGCAATCGTTCCTCTGCCTATATATACCAGTAGGCCCCCGCAATGCCACGGCGTCTACTTGTGGTAAGTCTCTCCGCGATTTATTTTGAACGCGCGGTAAATCTGCTCCAGCAGGAAAACCCGAATCATCTGGTGCGGGAAAGTCATAGCCGAAAACGACAGTTTGAAATCCGCACGGGCCGACACCTCAGGCGAAAGCCCCAAAGATCCGCCGATGGCAAAAGCCACGTTGCTCCTGCCGTCGATAGCCAAAGTCGCCATCTTTTCCGCCAGCCCTTCCGAGCTGAGGCTTTTGCCTTTTATCTCCAGCGTAACGAGATATGTATCTTTTTTTACGTGCGAAAGAATGCCTTTGCCCTCTTCAGCCTTCACCTTCTCCTCGTCTGCCGGCGAAGCATTTTCGGGAAGCCGCGCTTCCTTCACTTCCAAAATCTCCAAATTGCAATAAGCCGAGAGCCTTTTAGAGTACTCAGCAATCGCATCCACCCAATATTTTTCTTTCAGTTTTCCCACACATATTATACTTATATTCATATATTTTCCTTATATTCCCCAGTTTCCACAATTTTGCAATTCAAAATTCACAATCGCCACCGCTACTCGCAACACCCTTCATCGTCTCCGTTGGCTGCGTCGCTCACCCGCCACAAGCACCATCGCCGCGGCCTCGCAACCATTTAGTGCCATACACGGTATATAATTCCAGCACCCAACGGCCGTTCCAGCGCCCGGCACCACATTCCGTCACCAGCCGCCGCTAAATCTCAAAAATCTCGCTGGGGTTGTCCCGCGACAGCACACTCAAAAACACGTCCACGCCGTCGTGAAATTCCTCTTCTTCTATAATATTACAAATCGTCTGCAACGCCATCTGCGGAAAATTGGTCTCTTTGGAAAGGTGCGCCAAAAGCACCACCGGCGGCTCCGGGAACTCCACATTGGCATCGTCCCCAAAGTCTCCCCGTTCGTCCAAAGGTCCGCCCTCTTCAAACTCTCCGCGAAGTCGCTCCTTCAAAATCCGCAAAATCTCCTTGCCGGCGGCCTCGTTGGAGAGATGCCCCTCGTCGCTCAAAATCCTGCGTTTGGTCACATAGGGGTAGCTGCAAAATTTCAGCGTTTCCACATCGTGGTTTGACTCCAGCACCAAAAGGTCCGAGCAGCCCAATTTTCTATGAGCTCTGTCCGTGACATAACCCGAGTCCGTCAGGACAGTAACCCTGCGCCCTTCCGCCACAAACGAATAACCGCAAGGCTCCGCCGCGTCATGAGAAAGCGGAAAAGTCTCCACATCTATATCTCCTACAGAGAAGTTGTCGCCCGCCTCTATAATATTGAGTCTGGGATTTTCCGGCATATTTTTCGCATTATCCCAGGTGCCCTGTGTGCAAAAAATTTCAAGCCCCGGAATCTTGCTGCAAAGGACGCGCACGCTCTTCACATGGTCGATATGCTCATGTGTCAGTACCAGCGCGTCTATCTCCCACGGGTCCATGCCCGTCGCCAAAATCCCCTCAATAATGCGCTTGCCGCTGATCCCGGCATCTACCAAAATCGCTGCCTCGTTCGTTCTCACCAGATAGCAGTTTCCGCTGCTGCCACTGGCGATTGAGCAGAACTGAAAGCCACGCGGCCCACTATTTATAACTTTATTTTCAGTACTCAAATCTATTACCGTTTCCTTATTATTTTATTATATTACCGGCATCTTTTACATATATGCATTATTTTACCAGCCAGCCCGAGCAGCCCAATCACAAGCCGGCCCGCCGCCTACACTGCCTCCACATAAATCCGCTCTCCGTCGCCGGTACATATCTCCCAGGTCGGGAAAGCCGTATCCGAAACAGCGCTGCCATAGTCCACATCGCTGTTTTCCGGCACGTGATAAACCAAATTGATGCCGGTAATCCGGATTTCTTTCCCTTCGTTATTTTCCAGCGTCAAAAGCGCAGCCGCCGCGGAAATGATATCCGCCTTCCTCTGAGACATGCCCGCAGCCTTGAGCCAGCGGTATTTGAACCCCGAAATCCTGCCGTTCTCAAAAGTGCATTGCATGTAGTTGCCGGCCACTTCCACAGGACCTATCCGGCTCTCGAAAAGCACCTGCGTCTTGCCTTTCTCCTCTGTCACATCGGTCAAGGCCACGCTTTCATCCATCATCCCCAGATATGTGATAAAATCTTCTGCCGCCTTGATATAGTCGTCTCTGCTCTCGCAAGGCTCATTCTTTCTGCTGCCTTCGATCAGCGCCTCCACCTCTTCATCGCTTGCGTCCACATACTCGCCCTGGAGGATCGGCATTGGCTTGTGATTTTTTGGCACTTCCACCTCCAGCATGATGTTTCTTGAAGCCAGAATCTGCAAAAGCGCTGCCCCGTTTTCTTCATCCCCGACGCCGCCGTGGCGCATGGCGTGGCTGCCCAGCAGGAACAGATTCGTAGCCAGCAATGCTATTATAAGTATGGTCTTTGCTTTGGTCCAATCCATGTTTTCTCCTATTCCAGCGGTTCCGCCGTATAAAGGTCAAAATATGCTTTTTCGCCTGCACCTTCCAGCGCAATCTCCCACGCAGGGATGGCCTCGCCGTCCCTCACCAGATATCCGTATTTCATGGAAACGATCCGGTCTGCGATGGCATCGATGGAAAGCTCTTCTCTCAGCACTTCCTTCAGCTTTTCGTAATTGAGCGCGATGGTGTTGACCGCAGAAAATGCCTCCTGCATCTTGCCCGAAGCTTTTTCCACAGCCGGTACATTACGGTAGTAATAACTTATTTTCCCACCTGTCACTTCCACGACGATAGGCGCAGCAGGGCAGAAAATCTCGCAGCAGCCGTCTTTCAGACCAAATTCAAAGCGATATCCCCTGGCTCCGGAAAGAATTTCTCCGACATCCGAAAGATAAGGCCGAAGTTTCATGTTTTTTTCGCTCTCCGGCGCGAAGCTGTGGCTGTCAATAAAGGCCAGCGCCATGTCCAGCGCCTGGAAATACGAAATGTTGGCAGACGCATCGCTTTCGGATTTGTATTCCACGCTGCCGTCTTTGTCAACGATCAGCACCGTTTCAGCATAGCCGTACATATAGGTGACTCTGCCGCTGGCATCGCCCAGCTTTCGCACGAAGTCGAAAGTGTCCCCGAAAAAGGTCCTGGCAAGCCCCGTAATCCTCTCGCTCTCTTCCGAATCAATTTCACCGGAAGCCTTCGATACAGCAAGGTCTGTTTCTATGGTAAGGGGCAGTCTCACGGAATTTTCCACCTGCGCCCCCATAAATTCACTGATCGGATAATAATTTGGCATCGCCTGCACTTCCTCGTCCGCCATCATGCGGGCCACGAAAGTGTCTGCCTGGTCGGAAACAATGCGGAAATATTTGCTCTGGCTGCCGTCACGAATGAGCAGGCTTTCCGGCGCGCCCAGCACAAAACCGATTTCACGAATCGAACCGATATTTTCCATCCCCGCAAGTTTTTCCACTCCCAGATACGAAAGATACTCCGCACCCGGCAGGTAATAGTCAAAGCAACACTTGGCCGAAGCGAAGCGGTAAGCTTCCTCATACTGCTCCTTTGGCACTTCCTCCAGCACGATTTCGCCAGAAGTCAGGAATTTGCGAACGCTGCCCAGGAATGTGTCCACATAAACAAAGCTGCCGTAATACCTGGCCGAGTCCGTGATGACAGCCATTTCGCCCGAATCCTTCACCACTTCCATGCGGCTTGGCAGCAAAACGTCGCCCACATAGAGACTGCGCTCAAAATTTTCCCCGCCGCCGATGGAAAAATCGGAAAAAGACATGCGGAACGGGTTCTGATCAGTCCAAAAAAAGTATAAAAGTAGTATTGCACTCAAAAACAATACTACTATTAAAAGGCTTTTTATATTTTCAATTATTTTGTAAGTCTTCTTTTCGTTCATTTAGTCACCAAAAATGGTTTTCAGGAGATTTTGCAGGAATGTGAATGTTCCTGAAGACGAGCTGAATGTGGTGCTGGCCACTTCTTTGGCTGCCACTTTCACCAATTTGGAAGTGGTATAAAGCGCCTCGCCGTTGGCATCCACAGTCTTTACCAGAATACGGTAAGTGCCCGGTGTGATTTCTTCGAACTTTTTGGTGTAATAGCTGAGGGAATTGGTGGATGTGAAAGTCTCCTTCTGAGCCACAGGTGTGTAGACTTTGGTAGTCTTGGTTTCAACGGTACCGTCCACTGCTGCGGATGTGGTAGTCACTGTGCTTTCTTTGGAAACTTCGACAGTGATGGTCTCAGCCTTGGTGATTTTCACGGAAACAAGGAGGTTTGGGGCATAAACTGTAGTGTCTCCTGAAGGATTGACAATGGAAACATAAGGATCAGCATCGGCAAATGCGAATGTAGCAAAACCGCATACCAAAACGACTATAAGCGCCAGTATGATTGCCAAATGTTTTTTCATTGCTTTCCCCTCCTTTCCAAGATACAGAATGATGATAACATACAAATGTTACAATCTTATTACAGCGGATTTAAGACCACTTTACATTATGCAAAAATGCGGGCTTATGCTATAATCAAAAGCGTGAATTGAGACAATTTTCCCGAAAATTCAGCTTGCAAAACGCTGTGCAAAATGCGGCATGCAGAAAGGTTAGAAAATATGAAAATCAGGATATATACCGACGGGGGCTGCTCCGGCAATCAGAGCAAAGAAAACATCGGCGGATGGGGCGCAGTGCTGGAATACGGCGAGCACATCAAAGAGCTGCACGGAGGCGAGGTGAACACCACCAACAACAAAATGGAGATGACTGCGCTGCTGCGCGCCCTGGAAGCCTTGAAAAAAGACGGGCTGGAAATAGAAGTTTTCTCGGACAGCTCATACCTGATGAACTGCTTCCGCGACAAATGGTACGTGAAATGGCAGAAAAACGGATGGGTTAACTCAAAAAAAGAGCCCGTGGAAAACCGCGAGCTCTGGGAATCCCTGCTGGCGCTGGTGGAAAAGCACGCCAAGGTGGATTTCTACCGCGTGAAGGGGCATGTCAATCTTTCTTCCGCCAAAACGGATTTTGACGCGCTCTACCAAAAATTTGTCGAATGGAACGGCGCATCGTTCTCGTTTGACGACTTCAAATACATCACGGAAAAGAACAACCGCTGCGACGAACTGGCAAACATCGCCATGGACGAGCTGAGGTAAGCGTACCGATGGCCGTCATTCGAGAAAATATGCTGAAATAACGAAAACCCCGGGAGTCCCGGGGTTTTGTTTATTATATAGTTACGTGACCTTCGCCTTCGCTGCGGGCTTCCTGCAGCTCCAGCTGAGAAGCGGTGATAGTGATATTGAGATCCTTCAGCAGGTCCACTTCGTACGGCTCCACCCAAAAGCCTTCGTGGTCGCGAACGACGCGCACCACCGGCCTGAACGGTACTTTCAGGTTTTGGCGCACTACCAACCCCAAATGGCCGTCCGAAAGCATGACTTCCGAACCGTTAGGGTAGATGGCTATTTTCTTGAGAAGCGCCGCCACCATGGTTTCGTCAAACTCAGTGCCTGCATATTTGGTCATAAAGTCCGCCACTTTGTTGGTGGACCATTTTTTTCGGTAGCAGCGATTTGTGGAAAGAGCGTCAAATACATCTGCTGCAGCCACAATTCTTGAGAATTTACCCAGCTTTGCACCGGTGAGTCCTTGCGGATAGCCTGTGCCGTTGAGCCTTTCGTGGTGTGTAAATGCCACCATCTTGGCTTCATTGCTCATGTTGCGGCAATATCTGAGTATCTCGTAACTGTATCTGGGATGACATCTGATGGCGTCATATTCGGCATCCGTGAGGCGCCCTTCTTTGAAAAGAATCCTCGGGTCCAGCTTCACTTTGCCCACGTCGTGGAGCACGGCGCCCAGCGCCAGATCGTAAAGCTCATCCCTTGAAAGACCCACTTCCTGACCTATCAGAATGGAATAGACCGCGGTGGATACGGAATGTCCAAAGGTATATTCGTCCATGGTGGATATATCCGTCAGATTGATCTGAATGTCCGGATTGTACAAAAGCTCATCCATCAGCGATTTTACCGGAGACGCAAATGTTGAAACGTCCACAGGAAGATTGTTTTCTATGCTGCCAAATGCGGAGCGGAGCGAGTCCTGGCATTTTTGCCTTGTGGCTTCGCTGACATCTTCAGGAATCGTGATATCGGCGGAAAGTTCGTCGTAAACATAGACATAATCCACGCCCAAATCCTTCAGCCGCTCGTTGTATCTGCAAATGTTTCGTTGTCCTGCTCTGAGATAAACACAGCCCTTTTTGTAAATATTCTTGCCCAGGGTCATCTCAGGTGTGATATTTTCTGTAAGTACCAGCCTCACGAAAATCCCTCCAACTATGTTACTATCGTCTTTGCGCTTTTTGCACCGGGCTATTTTATGCCCCAGCGGTCTTCCGCGCGCATACGGGAATTGTCCAGATGCCTGCCCGTACGTTCTGCTGCCAGCTTGGCATTTTTCTGGTCGATGGCCTCTAAGATGCCCTTGTGTTCTTCCAAAATGGTTTTCAGATTGTCTTCTCCATAAAGTGTAGCCTTTCTTGCCTGGCTGACATAGTCTTGGTAGGAGCGCAAAATCTGTGCAAGAAATCTGCTTCTGGTGGAGCCATAGATGGTCTGGTGAAATTCGTTATTCAGTTCCAATACCTTTTTTGTGTCCAGGCGCTTGGTGTAAAATTCCATCAGATCGATTTGGCTTTTCAGCTGTTCGATTTCCGCATCGGTAATTCTTTCTACAGCCCATTCCACAGCCAGCTGCTCCAGAGCCTTACGCACGGAATAGATGTCGGACATGTCCTGTTTGGTAAATCCTTTGGCAAAACATCCTCTGTTTGGAATATATTCCATCAGGCCCTCTTCTTCGAGCTGTTTGAAAGCCTCTCTGATTGGGGTACGGCTTACTCTGAGCTCTGTGGCCAGCTGATTTTCCTTGATTTTTTCGCCTATCTTATACTCGCCTTTTAAAATTCTTTCGCGTATAATTTCTGCAATTTCATCTGTAAGAGAGAAAGCATTTGAAAATTTTCCGTCTTCCATAAAAACATACTCCTTAAAAGGTTTGGTGTCTTCTTCAAAGCGCCCGTGGGCGTACAAAACTATTTTAGCATAAACAAACAGAGGTTTAAACACCTCCTAAAAATAAAAGTTTCAGAGGAGGGTGGGGCGCTCTCGCAGCCCCCTTTGCATCTTTTTTGGAGTAATTGCGATTTGGGATGCATACGGAGGCGGGTGATTTAAAAGAGAAAAACGGGCGAAAGCCCGTTTTTCCCTGAGTGTGTGTGTATCAAAAGAAGGAAAGTTGTTGAAAAATATTTAGAACAAATTCCTAATTTGCTTTGTTTGTAAAAATATTATGCTCTTATTTTGTGATGAAATTGTGAAAAAATCAAGAGGTTTTTTCAAAAAAACAAAAAAATTTTTTGTAACAGCTAAAGTTTTTCTTTTAACTGCCGATAAGATGAGTAAGAAAAAGTGGCTTTATTAGCAGGCTTTGTTATAAATAATTTTATGGAAGTGAAGTACAAGGAGGTACGAAAATGGCAGTATCGGGAATTTCTAATGCGACCCAGACATCGGTAAAGATTAATGCCGAATACACAAAAGTTACAGCCAAGACAGCAGCTGTAGCAGAAAACAACGAAAAAGCAGCGTCTGTTCCAAAGACAGACACTTTCGAAAGAGCTCCTGAAAGACAGGAAATAGGCTACGGCAATATCCAGAAGGGGCTTTCCGCAGAAGAGATCAAATCGCTGGACGAGCAGCGTCTGTCCGGCCTGAAAGATATGGTACAGAAACTCATATCCGGCCAGGCTGAAAAGGCAGGCAGCGCAGATTTTTCATTTATCAACGCGAAATTCTCCATCGAAATTACTGCCGAATCCGTAAATTCCGTTGAAAACGATATTTTCAACGATCCAAACTTCGGCGTAGATGCTATGGCCACAAAACTTATGAATATGGCCATCTCCCTCTCGGGCGGAGATTCATCCAAAGCGGATATGCTGCTGGCGGCAGTGCAGAAAGGATTTGACGATGCCACAGGCGCATGGGGCGACAAGCTTCCTGACGTATGCAGAGCCACCAGAGTGGAAGTGGAAAACCGCTTCGCTTACTGGAAGGAAAACGGCAGCATGGACGGCTACGAATACAAAGGATATACGATTCCTGAAGACTAAAAAGTTTCTGAAGGCAAAGAAGGCGGCGATTGCCGTCTTCTTTTTGTGCCATTGAAAGGCCACCACGCGTTTAATTGCCCAAAAGCTTGCTAAAACTTGTAAAAACAGGCTTTTTCCTGTATAATCGAGTGCAAAGAAAGTTTGTTGGCCAAGATGGGAGAAAAAGGATGAAGGACAGATACACCCAAAAAAGCCGCTATTATTTTTAGCAATATTTTTACTGTTCATAGCTTTGATCCTTGTTGTTTGCAGCAACCTGGAAGTTAAGCTGGGCGGCGAAAAAATGCAGCTTGCGGATTTTTCCGAAGCCTGGTCTGTCAATGGCGAAACTTGCGTGGATGCTGCGGACCTCAAAGCAAAAAAATTCGGCGGCTCGTTTAAGGCAGAAAAAGCCTTGCCACAGAAAATAGGAAGTAATGACAGCCTGTGCTTCACCACGGCTAACTTGCGGTTCAGGGTGGAAATCGACGAAGAGGAGGTCTATTCTTACGATACGGTCAAAAACCTGACCGGTATGGGTTATGGAATAGATTTTCACATGATCAATCTTTCGCCGGACATGGCAGGCAAGATTGTCCGTATCGATGCGGCTACCGTATTTGCAAACAAAAGAGGAGGACATCTCTACAGACCTCAGATTGGTACTGAAAAGGCTTTTGTAAGTGAAATCTGCAGCAAACACATCTTGGGTGTAATTTTTGCGTTTGTGCCGGTAGTGATAGCTATTGCTATTTTCGTGCTGTTTATTGTTTTCCCGAAGAAGGAATTCTTGCACTACGATATGCTGGCGTTGGCGCTTTTCTCGCTGGTGGTGGGCATCTGGACGATTAACGACACCGGTATTTTGAGGGTAATCATGGGCAGCCCTATCGTTGCAAGAGAGCTGGACCACGCACTTATGCATTTTCCGCTTCTGCCATTGACTCTTTTTCTGAGTTCCATCACGCGGGAGCGAAAACTGATTTTCATAAGAGCAGAGGCAGTGCTGACGGCTCTGGACATGGGATTTTTCCTTGTCTGGCGCTTTGTGCTGGGAGGGGATATGGCGTGGATAACAGGCGTTATGGCCACCTACTATTTCCTTTCGTTTGCGCTGATCGGAGCCATGCTTTACAGCGACAGGCGTTATTGCAGGAAAAACAGGATCAACGTAGAGCTGAGGCTTGTGTACATCGCAGCCGGGGTATTGGGCGTCTCGTTAATTCTGGATATAATAGTCTATATGCTGACCCATACCTTCCGTGTCACTGACAGTCGTGCAATATTCCAGCCTTATGGATTTGCGATTTTCTCCATACTTATCGCGACACAAATGATCAGGTGGTGGATAATCGAAAAGACATCCCTGGGCAGAGACAGATTCGTCAATAAAGCGTTGCAATATGCCATCTCGGCCGGTGATCCGGAATCCAGCATCGCTTCGATTTTGGAGTATATTGGCAGCGAACTTGGTGCAAAACGCGCATATATTTACGAAAACAGAGAAGACGGCACATGCTATAACACTTACGAATGGTTTGCTCCGGGCAAACGTCCGAGGATGCCGGAGTATAGAACACTGCCGGTGGCAGGGCTGATAGATGAACTTTATGAAGTCTTCAAGATGAACGGAAGGCTGATCATATCCGACCGCGAAGCGGACAAAGATCTGAACGAAATACTTTACCGGGTTCTTACCGCAAATGATGTAACCCGAATGGTAGTGGGCCCATTGGAAGCAGAAGGACGACTTATCGGGCTTTTTGGCGTGGACGATGCTCCGGCAGAATCTTTGCGGGAAATTTCGGAGATTACGCGCCTCATTGCCTACATTTTGGCGCAGCTGATTCTCCATAGGGAAGACCAGAAAAAGCTGATACGCTACAGCTATTTTGATGCTATGACGGGATGCCGCAATCGCCGGGCGCTCAAGGAGTTTGAAACAGGCGAACTGGAAAAAGACAGGGCTTTTGGCATAGCCACCTGCGACCTCAACGGCCTCAAGCAGATTAACGATACGCTGGGACACGACGAGGGCGACAAGATGATTCTGGATACGGCAGAAATTCTCAAGGATATTTTCGGTGACGAAAATGTTTACCGCATGGGCGGTGACGAATTTCTCGCCTACTTTTTGCTGGATGACGAAAGTCTTTTCCAAAGTGATGTGGAAAGTCTGAAGGAGAGACTGATCGAGAAAAAAAGAAGTGCTGCCATAGGTGCCATGTTCTGGCCTTACGGTGAAGAAGATGTACGAAAAGCCAAAGTGCAGGTGGACACACTCATGTACGAGGATAAGCGCGAATTCTACGAAAAAAGGGCCGATTTGGACAGGCGCAGACGCAGCAGACAGGAGTAAAAATGATACAGGAAGAAATCCTAAAATTTAGCGGACGCGATGCCAAAAAGGAAGATACGACAGTGACCGTCGGCGGCGGAAAAACCGAAAAGGTTTTGATCGGCGGCGGGCATTTTCAGGTTATCGCCGGGCCTTGCAGCGTTGAAAGTCAGGAACAATTGGAGATTATCGCAAAAGGCGTGAAGGCTGCCGGAGCTGCCATGCTCCGCGGCGGTGCCTACAAGCCGAGGACTTCACCCTATTCGTTTCAGGGGCTCAGGGAAAAAGGCATGGAGATAATCCGCAGCACCAGAGAAAAAACCGGGATGCCGGTGGTTTCCGAAATCGTGGATATCAGGCATCTGGAGCTTTTTGAAGATGTGGATGTTTTGCAGGTAGGAGCCCGCAATATGGACAATTACGAGCTTCTCTCGGAGCTGGGCAGGCAATCAAAGCCTATCATCCTCAAACGCGGGGTTTCCGCAACTGTCAAAGAGCTTCTTCTGGCAGCGGAATATGTGATGAAGGGCGGCAATGACCAAATTATCCTATGCGAAAGAGGAATCCGCACTTTTGAGACAGCCACGCGCAATACCTTGGACCTTTCGGCAGTGCCGGTTTTAAAAGGAATGACGCATTTGCCTGTGATTGTGGATCCGAGTCATGCCACGGGAGCTTACAGCCTGGTGCCTCCTATGGCGCTGGCAGCGGTGGCAGCCGGAGCAGACGGGCTGATGGTAGAGGTTCACAACGAGCCGGCGGAAGCCTTGTCGGACGGACCACAATCCATTACCATGGAGCGGTTTGAGAAACTGATGGAAAGCATTCGAAATATCAGGCCTTACGCATACAAAAAATAGCATTGCCGGAAATGTCGGCAACAACCTTTGGTTGTGCAAAGCACGGGAGAACGACTATGGAAGAAATTAGAGACAGAATAAAAATAAACGCCCAGACGCCTTACGATATCGTCATCGGCAGAGGGATATTAAAAAACGCCGGAGAACTGATCTCA
>CAMPBN010000005.1 GCA_946638265.1 uncultured Bacillota bacterium | reverse complement strand
TATTTGGAAAGTTCGTCTGTGTAAGAATCCGAATATGTGGCTTCGTATCTTTTTTGAATATAGTTGATCATAGCCGGTGAAATCGGCTTACCTTCTTTGGTATAGAGGGTGGTCGGATCGATTTTCTGCACAAAACCCAGGCCGTTACATTCCGGGCACGAACCAAAAGGTGCATTAAACGAGAACAGACGTGGCTCCAGTTTTGGAATGCTGATGTTGTGCTCCGGGCATGCCATGGCCGTATTGAAAAGCAGGAGCTTTTCTTCGGAATAGCTGCCATCATCCAGCTTGGTCTGCGCCAGGCAGGTGATGGTTTCGCTGCCGTGAGCCAAAGCCAGTTCCACTGCCTCCGCCAGGCGCCCTTCGTTGCCCGGGCGCACTGCCACTCTGTCCACAACGATTTCGATGGTGTGCTTGAAAGTCTTTTCCAGCTTGATCTCGTCTTCATCCAAAAGGTACATTTCTCCGTCCACGCGGACTCTGGTGAAGCCTTCTTTACGGATGCGCTCAAGTATTTTCGCGTGTTCACCCTTTTTCTGGTGCACCACGGGTGCCATGACCGTGAGGCGGCTGCCCTCGCCAAGTTCCATCATGCTGTCCACAATCTGGTCCACGCTCATGCTGCGGATTTCCCTGCCGCAAACCGGGCAGTGGGCCACGCCGATGCGCGCATACAGCAGTCTGAAATAGTCGTGAATCTCAGTCACCGTAGCCACCGTGGAGCGCGGGTTTTTGGAAGTGGTCTTCTGGTCTATGGAAATGGCCGGCGAAAGGCCTTCTATCTCATCCACCAGCGGCTTTTCCATCTGCCCCAGGAATTGACGCGCATATGACGAGAGGCTCTCCATATAGCGCCTCTGCCCCTCCGCATAGATAGTGTCAAAGGCGAGCGAAGACTTGCCTGACCCCGAAAGGCCGGTAATGACCACCATCTTGTCGCGCGGGATTTCCAGACTGACGTTTTTAAGGTTGTGCTCTCTGGCACCTTTAATCACAATTTTATCCATTAATCCTATCCTCTTTCGTGGGCGTGCCTCACGGCAAAATCACCCATCGGCTCCCTCTCTACAGCCGGAGCCTGTATTCCATGATCATATCGCGAAGCTCTGCCGCCCGTTCAAATTGCAAATCTTTGGCGCATTGCTTCATTTCTTTTTCCAGAATCTTTATATACTGGCCAAGCTCTTTTTTGGTAAGCTCCAGCGGACTCTTGCCGCGGAAGTTTGCGGCTGCCGGATCTTCCGCCCTGGTAGCTTCGATAACATCCCTGACATCTTTGTGTATGGTCTCCGGGATGATGCCGTTTTCGTCGTTGTATTGCTGCTGGATAGCGCGCCGCCGCTCGGTTTCGTCAATAGCCTTTTTCATGGCCCGGCTGATGCTGTCGGCGTACATGACCACTCTGCCCTCCGCGTTTCTGGCGGCGCGGCCGATGGTCTGGATCAGCGAAGTCTCCGTACGCAGGAAGCCTTCTTTGTCCGCATCCAAAATCACTACCAGCTCCACTTCCGGAATATCGAGTCCTTCGCGAAGCAGATTGATGCCCACCAGCACATCGAATTTGTCAAGACGCATATCGCGGATGATTTCCATACGCTCCAGCGTGTCAATTTCGGAATGCAGGTAGCGAACTCTGATGCCGGCATCTTTCAGGTAGTCTGTCAGGCTTTCCGACATTTTCTTTGTCAATGTGGTGACCAGAACCTTGCCGCCGTGCTCCGTGACTTTGTTGAGTTCTCCGATGAGGTCGTCTATCTGCCCGTCTGTCGGCCGTACTTCTATCTTCGGATCCAGGAGTCCCGTCGGTCTGATGATCTGTTCAGCCGTCACTCCGCCGCTCTTTTCCAGCTCATAGGCTGCAGGCGTGGCACTGACATAAACTATCTGGTTGGTGATATCCTCAAACTCCTCGAACTTCAGCGGGCGGTTGTCCAGCGCCGAAGGCAGGCGGAATCCGTAATCCACCAGCGAAGTCTTTCTGGCTCTGTCTCCCGCATACATGGCGTGGAGCTGCGGCAGCATCACATGTGACTCGTCGATAAATATGAGAAAATCCTTAGGAAAATAATCTATGAGAGTATAAGGCCGCGTCCCCGCAGGCAGGTTGTTGAGATGGCGTGAATAATTTTCTATGCCCTTGCATCTGCCAATCTCACGCAGCATCTCCAGGTCGTATCTGGTGCGCTGCTCGATACGCTGCGCCTCCAGGAGTTTTCCTCTGTCCTTGAACCATCCGATACGCTCGTCCAGTTCGGCATCGATGGTGCTGAGCGCATTTTTCATATATTCTTCGGATGTGACATAGTGGGAAGCCGGGTAGATGGCAACGTGATTTCGCACTCCCAGAATCTCGCCCGTCACCGGGTTCATCTCCTTGATGCTTTCAATCTCGTCCCCGAAAAGCTCCACGCGCACGGCATAGTCGCTGCCGGCCGGGAATATGTCGATAGTATCTCCGCGAACTCTGAAAGTGCCGCGATCAAAATCTATGTCGTTGCGCTCATACTGAATATCCACCAGCTTGCGCAAAATGGCATGTCTGTCTTTTTCCATACCGGGGCGCAGCGAGAGCATCTGATTTTCATAATCAAAAGGACTGCCCAGGCCGTAGATGCATGAAACCGAAGCCACTATGATAACGTCCCTGCGCTCGGCCAGCGCGGCCGTTGCGGAGTGGCGCAGCTTTTCTATCTCGGCATTTATATCCGAATCCTTCTCGATATATGTGTCCGTGGAAGGCACATAAGCCTCCGGCTGGTAATAGTCGTAGTAGCTGACAAAATACTCCACTGCATTCTCCGGGAAAAATTCCTTGAATTCCCCATGAAGCTGGGCAGCAAGAGTCTTGTTGTGGGATATTACCAAAGTCGGTTTTTTGACCTTTTCTATAATTCCGGCCATGGTAAATGTCTTTCCGGATCCGGTCACACCCATCAATGTTTGGTGCTTTTTCCCGGCCAGAATCCCGTCCGCTATCCGCTGTATGGCACGGGGCTGATCCCCCGTGGGTTTGTATTCCGAATGTAATTTGAATTCCATGCTCACAGTTTATCACTCTTTGCCACTTCTGTCCATATCTTTTCGAACATTTGTTCGTAAATTTACTGTCTCTCCGCGTCAAACCTTACAAATCAGATTGCACCTGCAGAAAAACAATAAAATTCCTCATATGCTCTTGTCATAAATATCCATAAAATGGTACAATCTACAAATAGAAAAGAGGGTAAATTTATGGGTTACAAAACTGCATTTCAAATGAATACTGCGGACTTTTGCCGGCGAAAGGCAGAACTCCTGCAGACCAACGACCTGATTCCGGAAGAGCTCTACCAAAAGTATGAGGTAAAGCGCGGTCTGCGAAATGCCAACGGCACAGGTGTGCTGGTGGGACTGACCAATGTCAGCAACGTAGGTGGATATGCTCTGGATGAAGCGGGCAACAAAATCGCCAGCGAAGGACGCCTTCTGTACAGAGGCTATGACGTAAAGGACCTGGTATCCGAATGTCTCCGCGAGGACCGTTTCGGCTTCGAAGAAGTGACTTATCTGCTCCTCTTTGGTAAACTGCCCACTGCAAAGGAACTGAACGAATTTACGTCCCTTCTGCAAAACGGACGTTTTCTGCCGGAAGGATTTGCAGAGGAAGTTATGCTGCACACGCCGTCGCGAAATGTGATGAACACACTGTCCAGGGCCATGCTCGGGCTCTATGCATTCGACCCTGACCCGGATAACATCTCGGTAGAGAACGTACTGAGGCAGTCCATGGAAATCATCGGATATTTTCCGTCCATCGTTTCCTATGCATTCAGGTCCAAAGCCAAAGCCGAAGGCAACGAAGAGGGTTTTGTACACCACCGCCCGATCCCTGAATACTCCACAGCTGAGAATATTCTCCATATGATCAGGCCAAGCGGCGAATTTGAAGACTTGGAGGCAAAGATTCTGGATATCTGCCTGATGCTCCACGCGGAGCACGGTGGCGGCAACAACTCCAGCTTTACCACGCACCTGATTTCGTCTTCGGGCACGGACACATACGGAGTCCTTTCTTCCGCGATTTCGTCCCTGAAGGGGCCAAAGCACGGCGGCGCCAACACAGCCGTAAACCATATGATAGACGACCTTAAGGCCAGCGTTACGGATATAACGGACGAAAATCAGCTGCGCGAATACTTCCTGAAGGTGCTCCGCAAAGAAGCCAATGACGGAAGCGGTCTCATCTACGGTATCGGTCACGCCATCTACACAAAGTCGGATCCGAGAGCCGTGCTGCTGAGAACGCTGGGGCGCAAGCTTGCCAAGATCAAGGGCATGGAAAAGGATTTTGCCCTTTGCGAATATATCGAAGAAAAGGCACCGGACATCTACCGGGAATTTTCCGGTGACTATAGCAGGCTGATGCCGGCTAATGTAGATCTTTATTCGGGCTTTGTCTACAGAGCTTTGGATATCCCGGACGATATGACGACCCCTCTCTTTGCTCTGGCCAGACTTTCGGGCTGGTGCGCGCACCGCTTGGAAGAACTGATAGCCGGAAAACGCCTGATGCGCCCTGCTTACTTCGGTATTTCGGGCAGCAAAGAGTATCTTCCGATGAGCGAACGCGAATAGTCAAAAAAACCGTTGAAATTTCAACGGTTTTTCTTTTTCTTGATTGTAAACCCTGTTTGAAAATTGCGTTAACGCTATTATCCTGTTTACAAGTATATATCATATGCGCTTTTCTATGGAAAAGTGAAGCCTTTTTGCCACGAGATTGTCAAAATTTTATCTATGTTGCCGGCGGTCGATTGACTGAAAACGTTGGAATTCAGCCAAAGTTGATTTTTGCAATTGTAAACCGTGCGCAGCGCTTTTGTTTACAAACTTTATAGTGCTAATCACCTGCTTTTTTCACGCTCGGCATCGTCCAGCAGGCCTGCCAGCTCTTCCAAGCCGTTGGCTTTGAGAGCCTCCTTCTGCAGCTCCATCCTGGCCTTCATATCCTCCACGGTGAAGGTCTCAAAGCCTTCATCCGCCCGCGACTCAGGCTCTTCGGCCTCGGCCTTCTCACCGCTTTCGACCATGCTTTCTTCCCTCTCCACTGCAGCCAATACGGATTCGAAGGTCGGGAATGACGACTTTCTGATGTTTGTAGGCCTCATGCTGCCCACTATCTTGGAGCTGCTTTCCTCGGCCTTTGCGCTTCCCTCCTCGGCCTCCGCCCCCGCCGGGGCGTTTTCATCCACCTTGGCGGCATTCTCCGCTATGCTTTTACCGTATGTATTCTTGATGAAGGAGCCAAAATCCAGGTCTCCCGCATCATTTTCTTCTATTTGCTTTTCCAGCTCCTCGTATGAATCCATGCCTGAGAACAGCGCAGAACGCACATTTTGACTCTTCCTGCCGCCAAAATTCATTATTCTGGCCTTTATATCAGGGCGTACTCCCTGCTGCTCCAGAGGCAGGCTCTCGTCGTAGGCGGGCGCCGGTGCGGGTTCGTATTCGGGCTCAGGCTCGGCTGCAAAATCAGTTTCAGGCTCGGGCTCAGGCTCGGGTTCTGTTGTAATCGCAGGTTCAGGCGCTGTTCCCGGCTCCTCTGCGGCAGCTGTGAATTCCGCTTCCATACTCTGCTCTTCGCTGTCCTGCCAAGAGGCGCCCGTATCTTCCGGCGGCTCTTTTTCTATAACAGGGAAGTTCGGAGCCTTAGGTTCCTTGTTTTCGGCTTCTTCCGGTCTGGCCAGAGCCGCCAGTCTCTTTGCCAGCTCTCTTTCGTCCATCGACTCGCGCCCTTCGCCCGTCTCCACGGGTGCCACCTGTGAAGACTTGATGACTCTGGTAGGTCTGGCCTCCGCCGGCAGCGGCTCCTTGCGCTCGAGCATAGTCGCGTACTTTATATCCTGGGACTGCAGCCAAAGCTTGTAATTCTCAGCCGTGGCAGTACCCTTCTTGATCTTCTTTTTCCACTGTTTGACATCGTAGAGGAACTGCTGATGTACCTGCTCGCGTTCCTCTTTCAGGGCCTCATTGGCCACCTTGGTACGCTGCTGCAGACGTGATGCGATACGGCGTTTGAGGAGCTCGCTCTCGTCATCCAGCCTGTGGTGTATCTTGGATCTCTGGCGGGATATCACACTCCTGCACTCTGCCGAGCAATAAAGCTCATCAGTGCGGTTGCGGGTGATAAAATAGGTACCGCACAGCTGGCATTTCTTCACCGCCATCTTGCCTTTTACGGCCATGTAAAAGTCGTAAACAAGCATGTCCTCAAAGTTGTCTATGTAATAATATTCTTCCAGATATCCATCATCGGAGCAGTCCAGCTCCAGCTTGACATTCATGGTCGGCACATAGGCGTCCCTGGATCTGCCAAGCGTGTAAAAATCGTCGTAAAGCCTGTAGCAATAAAGCAGGCCTTCCTTTGGAATTCCGGCATTTATCTCCTTGATAAACTCCACATATCTGACCTTGTCTGCAGGCGAATCGTCCGTAATGGCAAATGCCGCCGCGTCCAGACCTTCCGCCATATTGAGGGCATCCCGCAATATCTGCCCCACCATCAGGTCCACACTGTTCCTGACTACCTCGAGCGGCTCATCGCTTCCTTCGGTTTCCACATAGTCGACAAACTGAAGCGTGTATGCGCCTTTCTTTACTTTGTCATCATTTCTGAGCGTGTTTACAATTCGAAAAATACTATTCATATTTGTCACCTCAGTATAATTTTATCCCATTTACAAGCATAAATCAAGGGGTAAAAGCCTTAAAATTTCGGCTTTTACCCCTTTTCTATACGATTTTTTAACATATTCTTGGCAAGCCTTCTCCGTAGAGCATATCCACAATCCGGCTGCCCCCGAGAGGCGTGTTCATGATCACTTCGCCTTCGCCTTTTCCGGTGACTCTTCCGATGATGGCAGCATCCCTGCCCTCCGGCGTTTCCTTCAGAGCCGTCAAAGCTTTCTCCGCATCCTTTTCCGGAACCACAGCTATCATCTTGCCTTCGTTCCCCATATAAAGCGGCTCCAAACCCAGAATGCCGCACAGCCCTCTGACCTCAGGTCTCACGGGCAGGCTGCTTTCTTCAAGCTCCATATCCACGCCCGAAGCCTCTGCCAGCTCATTGAGGATGGTACCTAGCCCTCCGCGGGTTACATCCCTCATGGCATGTACCTCTGCCCCTGCGGCATATATCTTCTCCACGGCATGTCCGAGGAATGCGCAATCACTCTTTATATCATTTTCCATCCCCATACGTGCGGAAAGTATGCAGGCATGATGGTCACCCAAAGTGCCCGACAGGATGATCGCATCTCCTTCTTTACAGCCTGCAGCGCCTGCATTCCGCCCTTCGGGTATGATGCCTATCCCTGTAGTATTGATATAAAGACCGCCTTTGCCTTCCACCACTTTGGTATCGCCGGCCACTATCCTCACGCCGGCATCTTCGGCCGCCTTTGCCATCGAAGCTGCAATCCTTTCCAGCTCCTCTATAGCAAGTCCTTCTTCCAATATAAATCCGCAGGTGATATACTTCGGCACGGCCCCCATCATGGCCAGATCGTTAGCCGTGCCGCAAACAGCCAGCTTGCCTATATCTCCGCCCTTGAAAAAGTGCGGAGTCACCACAAACGAGTCCGTACTGACAGCTGCCCTTCCGCTGATATCCAATACCGCAGCGTCTTCCATTCTGTCCAGCACCTCATTCGAAAAATGCTTTGCGAAGACCTTTTCCATCAGATCGGCCCCGGACCTGCCTCCGCTCCCATGAGCCATGGTGATTTTTTCAGTCATATCTGTTTACCCGTCCCTTTTGAATTTCTAAACCAGATACCGCAAGCGCCCTCAGCGGACACCATGCACGGCCCGTAAGGCGTCTCCGGCCTGCAGGCATTGCCAAACATCGGGCACATATCTGGGCTGATCCTGCCCACGATCACATCCGCGCATCTGCATGCCTCCGGCAGCTCACTGTCTGAATCAAGTCCGCGCGAGCCTCCGTCAAATCCGGCAAATTCCTCTCTCAAATAGTAGCCGGACTCAGGTATCCTGCCCAGTCCGCGCCAAACTGCATCGCCTGTTTCAAAATATTCGTCTATCAGCGCCAAAGCTTTGAGATTGCCTTCACTGCGAACTCCCGAAGTGTAGAGGTTGTCCGCTCTTGCTTCTCCTTTTTCCGCGCAGCGCACCAGGTCGTAGATGGCCGCCAAAAGGTGCTCCGCCTCAAAACCTGCCACCACAAAAGGCTTTTTATATCTTTCCGCAAGCGGTGCATAGATATCACTGCCTATGATAGTGGATACATGTCCGGGGCAGATAAAACCGTCAATTCCCTCTTCATTTTCGCAAATCCACGAAAGCGCGGGAATTACCCGCTTGAGTGCCGTCACCAGCCTGATATTGTCTATACCGCGTCCTTTTGCCTCTTTCAGCATCAGAGCATATGCAGGCGCAGTGGTTTCAAACCCTACCGCCGCCATTACAAAGGTCTTGTCCCTTTCTTTTTCGGCCATATCCGCCACATCAGGCGGCGAATAGATCATCCTGACATTCACGCCTTCCCCTTTGGCTTCGGACAGGCTGCATCCGCTCCCGGGCACCTTCAGCATATCCCCGAAGGAGCATATCACGTGGTTTTCCCTGCGTCCATACTCGAGGAGCCTGTCAATATAGGCTGTAGGCGTAACACAGACCGGGCATCCGGGACCCGATATGAGATGGATCTTGGGCGAAATCAGGCTCCTGATCCCACTTTTGAATATGGCAGCAGTATGTGTGCCGCAAACCTCCATAAACTTGAGCTCAGGCCCGTCGTACGCTCTCAGATATCCGATTATTTCCTTTATATCTCTCATCAGATGTCCAAAGCCTCCAGTTCCTTGAAAAGGCCTATGATTTCTTCCGCCTTTTCCCTGCCCATCACTTCGATGGCGCAGCCGGCATGCACCAGCACATAGTCTCCCACCTTTGGCTCCACCAGCCCTGTATTTACCTTCACGCAGCTGCCCTCAAAATCCACTGTGGCTCTGCTGCCTTCCAGGCTGATCACTTTTCCCGGTATTGCAACGCACATTCCGGTCTCCCCCTTTGAAAAAATTCGTCAATCCCGTGGGCTACTCTGCAGCCTCGGGCAGTTTGCAAACATCTATCCAGCCTTCCGCATGGGAATATTCATACAGCTGGTCACAAGTCAGCTCTATGGCACTGTTGCTGCTGCCACAGGCAGGAAATACCGTCTCAAACCTCTTCAGCGACACATCAGTGTAAGCCTTCACATCGTCTCTTTCGATGGCAAAAGCGCAAACTCCGCCGATCGCATGTCCCGTAAATTCCACCACTTCCTCGGCAGTAAGCATCTTCGCTTTGAATCCGAAAGTGTCCTTGAATTTGCGATTGTCTATTTTGCCGTCACCGGCCGTCTCGATCAGAATGCATCCGCCTTCAGGAGTCTTGAACGAAAGCGTTTTGCAGATACGTGCGCCTTCCACTCCAACAGCCTTTGCCGCAAGATCGACGGTGGCACTGGAAACGTCAAATTCCAGAATCTTATCTTCCATCCCGTACTGCCTGAAATATTCTCTTACCTTCTCAATAGCCATAATTACCTCCCGTGGGGCACTGCCCCTCTTCAAAATCTATACATACCCGGGTCCCAGCATATAATGCATACCGATATAGCTTTGACCCAGCGCAAGCCCCCCGTCATTGGGGCTGACCGCCACATTATAATAAACTTCAAATCCTGCGCCGCGCAGAAGTTCCAAAGTTCGTTCCATCAAAATTTTATTCTGGAAAGTCCCGCCGGAAAGTGCCACCTTGGTCAGCATCCTTCCTTCGCTCATGTACCTGTCCCTGATTTTGCAACACTCATCGTAAATAAGCGATGCAATCTGCATATGGAAATCAAGCGCCAGTTTTTCGGCTCTTTCAGGCACCTTCTCCTGCTCTATATCTCTGCGCGCAGCTGCCGCCGCATCCTCGAGCATGATGGCGCATTGGCCTTCATAGTCGTTGTATTCTTTGATACCCAAAAGCGTAGCCACAGCATCAAACAGCCTGCCGACGGAAGAGCTGGACATCCTGTTGATACCGACTGAAAGAGCCTTTTCCACGGTTTCCCTTTCTGCCAGGTCAAAATGCGTTTCGTCCGCATAATCCATTATATCCGTAAGAACCGGCACGATTTCGTCCGGTCCGTCTCCGTCTTCTATGGACATACCGTGGAAATATCCTTTCTTCCAGGCCATCTGCCAGCAAAGAGCAGACTTGCCCGCATCCTTCACGGAAGCATCTCCACCCAGCATATCTATATATTTCAGGTGGCCTTCTCTTCTGTATTCGGCCCCGCGGCAGAGCAGAAATTCTCCGCCCCAGATAGCGCCATCCGTACCATAACCCGTACCGTCCATCGCCACACCGATGATTTCCTCTGAAATGCCATGTTCTGCCATAACAGAGGCTATATGGGCATGGTGGTGCTGCACCTGAAGCACAGGGATTTTGCCCATCCTGGAAGATAATTTTTTGGCATAGAGCGTGCCTGCATAGAGAGGATGCATATCACATACCAAAAGCTTCGGACTGATTCTGAACATCTCCAGCATATCTTCCATTACATCCTGGCTGACACGCACCGTCTTAGCCGAATCCATATTTCCAAAATATTGGCTCATATAGGCAAAATTGCCCTTGGTAGCCACAAAGGAATTTTTCAGCTGGCCGCCCATGGCCAACAGCATATCTTCCTTGCCCGGAGCGCGCCTGAGATATTCTTCATCCGGCACCACATGAATCGGCACCGGCGCATATCCCTTGCTGCGCCTTATCATCTGCGGCTGGTTGTCAATCACTCTTACCACGGAATCGTCCACCGGCCTGCGGATATCCCTTTCGTTGTAGAGACAGCCTTCAATCAGCGGCTCCCCATCCATAAAGCGAAACATCTCTTCGTCTTTGCGGATGATCGGCATTTCCGAAATATTGGCGCTGGTAAATATGAGCATGCCAAAGCGGTCCAGCAGCAGGTGCTGCGCACCCATACTAGGCAAAAATGCACCTATAAATCTGCTGTTTTCAAACTCCGCAAAGTTTTCGCCGACCGCTCTGCCTTCCATAAACCATTCGTCCGGCACGACCTCCGAATTGCTTTCTTCGATGCGTCTGCGAAATTCCGAAACGGGGTAGCGCTCAAGTAATATGATGGGCTTGGCGGAGGACTGAAGGAGCCTTTCTTCCGTTTCGTCTGTCTTGCAAAACAGCCTGACAGCCTCTATATTTTTGAACATGACCGCAAAAGGCTTTTGTTCGCGGCCCTTAATCTTTCGAAGTTTTGCCACTGCCTCGGGATTCAGCGGATCTGCCACCAGATTGTAGCCTCCCACACCCTTTACGGCAATGACGCCACCGTCCCTGAGCACATTGCCGGCTCTCCTGATCGGATCCAGCACCTGGCGCTGGATCTTTTCACCAAAAGGCTGAAATCTGCCGACGCGCTCCTTGTATATCAACACCGGCCCGCAGTCGTGACAGGAAATGGTCTGCGCATGATACCTGCGATTGGTTCTGTCAGTATACTGCCCTTCGCAAAAATCACACATGGGCCAGTCCACCATGGCGGTATTATCTCTGTCGTACGGAAATTTGTCGATAATGGTAAAGCGCGGCCCGCACACCATGCAGCTGATAAACGGATGCAAATATCTGCGGTTGCCTTTGTGGTACATCTCCTCCAGGCAGTTTGGGCAAATCGAGAGGTCCGCCGGTATCATGGCAGCATCGTCAGTGCCCTCATCGCTTTTTAGAATGGTAAATGCTTCGAACTCGCGAAGAGGCAGTATCTCGCGCTTGATGTGAACGATTTCGGCAGGCTCCGGTTTGTTTTCCAAAAGATACGCCAAAAAGGCGTCAATCCTGCCGGCCGTATCAGTGACAACAATATCCACCAGGCCGCCGGTGTTCAGAACTTCCCCCTTCATGCCGCAAATGTCCGCACATTTTGCCACAAAAGGCCGAAACCCCACGCCTTGAACAATTCCCCATAATTTAATTTTTTCAGTTCGTCTCTCGTTGGTTTGCATCGCCTAATGCCGATATACGCTACGGCTGTATTTTCATGCTCTTTACGCCTGTTACGACTATCTTAATGCTCATGCTCGTGAGCATGTTCATGATCGTGATGATGTTCGTGAAGCTCCAGGGCGAAAGCTTTCTCTTCCAGCCAGGCCGCCGCCTCGGCATAACCTTCGCCGGTTTTCCCGGAGCATTTGATCACCTTCACATTTGGGTTGAGCGCCCTCACGCCCTTCATGAAAAATTCTTCGTCAAAATCCAGATAAGGCAAAAGGTCCACCTTGGTCAGGAGTATCAGATCCGCCTTTTCGAAAGCCAGCGGATATTTGTAAGGCTTGTCTGAGCCCTCAGTCACGGTGGAAATCAGCATCTTCACATGCTCGCCGATGGAAAACTCCGCCGGGCAGACCAGATTGCCGATATTTTCAATGAAAAGGATTGCCCTTTCTTCGTCAAAATCAAAATGCATGTGGTCAAGCTGATGGTCTATCATCGGTGCATCCAGATGACAGGCGCCGTAAGTATTGATCTGGCAGGCTTCAATGCCCAGACCTTTCAGCGCAATAGTATCGATATCCGATTCAATATCACCTTCGATGACCAGCGGTTTGGCCTTTTTCATATTCTTTACGATATTCTTGATGGACGTGGTCTTGCCGGCTCCCGGGGACCCCATCTCGTTTACGACCAGCACGCCGTGGGCACCCATATGGTCCTTGATATGCTCCGCAATGCGGTCGTTTTCATCGAGGATGTTTTCTTCCATCTCGATACGTTTTCTGTCTCTATAGATATCGTGCATCTATTCTACCTCAATATATTCTATATAAAATTCTTTTCCTATCTCTGTGGGTTCGCCGTCCGTGCCGCAATCAGGGCATTCGAAAGACAGCGGCTTGCGGTAAAAAAGCTTGCCGCAGGCAGGGCATCTCATCTTGGAGCGGACGGTCTCTATCTCCACGGCGGCTCCTTCACAGGGAGTGTCCACGGAAATGATGTCAAAATACATCTGCACGGATTCGGGCACATATCCCGTTCTCTCGCCGCAGACCAGTTTCAGTTTTGTTACTCCGGAGCCGCCCTCGTCTCCGCAACGCTTGCTACAGATTTTCACGATTTGCTCTGTTATTGGAAATTCGTGCATTCCGGCGTCTCCCCTCCTTTGCCCGTAACTATCGTTATTATACCGTCAAAGCCTTGCGTTTTCAAGGTTATCCTTGACATTTCCAAGATTTTCTTGTATATTGGTATTTATAGTTTATGTGCCCTGACAGCAGGGCATGCTTGAATCATATTATTATATTATTTTTTAAGGAGGGTTCTTCCCATGAGTCAGAACAACAAAGACCAGTGGGGGAGCAATCTGGGATTTCTCATGGCTGCGGTAGGTTCTGCCGTAGGTCTGGGTAACATCTGGGGCTTCCCATACAAGATGGGTGCAAACGGAGGATTTGCATTCCTGCTCGTCTACCTTATCCTCGCTATTTTCATCGGATTTGTTATTATGTTCGGCGAGCTGCTGCTTGGCCGCTATTCCGGCAAATCCGTCGTCGGCACTTACCGTCAGCTTAGCGAAAAATACGCCATCGTCGGCTGGATGGGTTTTCTGTCCCCACTGCTTATCCTCGGATTTTATTGCTCCCTGGGCGGCTATTGCCTGAAGTATGCATTCGCCAATCTGGGAGACCTCTTCCACGCAAGCTGGGGCGTAAACGGCCTGGACGGCGGCACATTCTTTGCCAACTTCATCACCAGCCCGGTTGAGGCCAGCATCTGGGGCGCTGTATTCGTAGTGCTTACCATGATTATCGTGGCAGGCGGCGTTTCCGGCGGTATCGAAAAATTCTCATCCGTAGCTATGCCTGCACTGTTCGTAATGCTCTGCATCGTTATCGTCAGAGCCTGCACACTGCCGGGTGCTACAGAAGGTCTTGCCTTCATGTTCTCACCTAACATGGAGCCGCTGAAGACCAGTTTCATCAAGGTGCTCTCCACTGCGGGCGGTCAGATGTTCTTCTCACTGTCCCTGGGTATGGGTATCATGATCACTTACGGTTCTTACCTCGGTAAGGACGAATCATTGCAGAAGAATTCCATCGTGATCGTTTTGAGCGACACTATCATCGCCATCATGGCCGGTATGGCTGTAATGCCTGCCGTATTCGCTACAGGTCTTGAACCTGCAGGCGGCCCGGGACTTCTGTACATGACACTTCAGAACGTATTCAACGCTATGGGAGCAGTTGGTCCTATCTTCGGATTCCTGTTCTACGTCCTGGTGTTCATCGCAGCCATCACTTCTTCCATCTCTTTGCTGGAAGTAGACGCTGCAGTATTTATCGAAAGCAGCGCTAAGCGTGGCAAGGCTCTCAGCCGTAAGGCAGCCTGCCTCATCGCAGCAGTTATCGTGCTCATCGAATGCCTGATCGTTTCCTGCGACGGCCTAGGCAGCAACGGTCTGCCACAGCCTCTGGGATTCTGCTGGCTGGACTTCCTGGATTGCTGGTCCGAAGGTATCATGATGCCTCTGGGTGCATTGATCATGTCCCTGATCATCGGCTGGCAGCTTGGCCCAAAGTTCATCAAAGAAGAACAGGAAATCGGCGGTCACGAATGGAAAGCTCAGGGCTTCTGCATGATCTGCTTCAAGTTCATCGCACCTCTTGGAATGCTGTTCATCCTGCTCGGTCAGGTTCACAGCTTCTTCCCACAGCTCACTTTCCTGAACTGGCTGGGCTAAGAGCAAAAGAAGCTTAGCTGCTCCAAAAGCAGCGATCAAAACAAACGCATATTAAAAGAGCTCGGAGATTTCTCCGAGCCCTTTTTTATTACTTCTTTCAGGCTATGCCTGTCTTTGTTCTTCGTCGTGGGACTAGGCCTCCGCCATCTTGGCGTAGCCTTCGTAACGCTCCTTGGCGTCTGCTTCGCACTTAGCATAGAGGTCTTCTGCGATATCCGGGAAGCCGCGCATCAGTGATGTGTAACGTACTTCCTGCATCAGGAAATCGCGGAACTTGCTCATATCAGGCTCTTTGGAGTCGAGAATGAACGGATTCTTGCCCTCGGCTTTGAGCTCAGGGTTGAATCTCCACATATGCCAGTAGCCGCATTCAACAGCCTGCTTGATGCGATTCTGTGAACCTGCCAGACCGCCCTTGATACCGTGGTTGATGCACGGAGCGTAGGCGATGATGAGGGAAGGTCCATGATAAGCTTCAGCTTCCTTCAGAGCCTTGATCAGCTGTGCCTGGGATGCACCCATAGCCACCTGAGCCACATATACATAGCCGTAGGAAGCAGCCATCATGCCCAGATCCTTCTTCTTGGTCTTCATGCCGGAAGCTGCGAATTTAGCCACAGCACCTGCAGGAGTGGACTTGGAAGCCTGTCCGCCCGTGTTGGAATATACTTCGGTATCCAGCACCAGAACGTTCACGTCTTCGCCGGAAGCGAGCACGTGGTCGAGACCGCCGTAACCGATATCGTAAGCCCATCCGTCTCCACCGAAGATCCACTGGGATTTCTTAACCAGCAGGTCTGCGTTGTCCAGGATGAAGTTCTTGTTCTGGCAATCGCCGCAGTCGCAAGTTTTCAGAGCTTCGATGAGATCTGCGGAAGCCTTCTTGGAAGCTTCGCCGTCATTCATGGCATCGAGCCATGCCTGAGCCTGCTTCTCTGCGCTGCCGTGCTTTTCAACGATAGCCTGTACAGCCTCTGCCACCTTTTCTCTGCGATGCTTCTGGCCCAGATACATACCCAGACCAAACTCGGCATTGTCTTCGAAGAGGGAGTTTGACCATGCAGGGCCCTGACCCTTGTCATTCTTGGTATATGGCATGCTTGGTGCGGATGCGCCCCAGATGGAGGAGCAGCCTGTAGCGTTGGATACCTGCATGCGGTCTCCGAAGAGCTGTGTGATCAGCTTGACATACGGAGTTTCGCCGCAGCCTGCGCATGCGCCGGAGAACTCGAAGAGCGGCTTTTCAAACTGGCTGCCCTTAACGGAATATTTGTCCAGAGGATTTTCTTTTTCAGGCAGAGATACTGCATATTCCCAATTCTCTGCTTCTGCCATCTGCGTATGGAGAGGCACCATGGTGAGAGCCTTTTCCTTGGCAGGACATACATTGGCGCAGCTGCCGCAACCCAGGCAATCCAGAGGAGAAACCTGAATCTTGAAGCTGTATGCGTCCACGCCCTTGCCCTTGCCTGCTACAGCACCAAAGTTTGCAGGAGCCTTGGCAGCTTCGTCTGCAGTAAGGAGCACCGGACGGATAGTTGCGTGCGGACATACATAAGAGCACTGGTTGCACTGGATACATTTGCTTGCATCCCACTGCGGCACCATGGCTGCCACACCGCGCTTTTCGTAAGCTGCCGTACCGGAATCGAAATGTCCGTCTTCGCGGCCGTTAAATGCGGAAACAGGCAGTTCGTCGCCCTTGCATGCGTTCATAGGTCTTACGACCTTCTTTACAAATTCAGGAGCATTGTCTTCAGGCTCTGCATCGTCTGCGCAGTTTGCCCATTCGGCCGGAACTTCGATCTTCACAGCCTTGTCCAGACCGGCATCAACAGCGGCGTAGTTCTTCTTAACCACAGCTTCGCCCTTCTTGCCGTAGGAATGCTCAATCATTTCCTTCATATACTTCACTGCATCGTCGATAGGAATGATATTTGCCAGCTTGAAGAATGCTGCCTGGAGCACTGCGTTGGTCTTGTTGCCCAGACCCAGCTCCTTGCCGATTTCTACCGCATCGATGACGTAGAATTTGATATTTTTCTTGGCCAGAATCCTCTTCACAGCGCCCGGCAGATTTTCGGAGAGCTCCTTAACATCGTGCCATTCGCAGTTGAGCAGGAATGTGCCGTTTTCTTTGATGTCGCCCAAGATGTCATACATTCTGAGATATGCCTGATTGTGGCATGCGATGAAGTCAGCCGTCTTTACCAGATAAGTGGAACGGATTGGGTTCTTACCGAATCTCAGGTGGGACTGGGTCACACCGCCGGACTTCTTGGAGTCATAGTGGAAATATGCCTGAGCATACATGTCAGTATGGTCTCCGATGATTTTGATGGAGTTTTTGTTGGCACCTACTGTACCGTCTGCACCAAGACCCCAGAATTTGCAAGAAACAGTGCCTTCGCCCGCTACGTCTACCTCAGGCAGAGTCGGGAGATAGTGGCCTGTTACGTCGTCCACAATGCCCAGTGCGAAGTTGTTCTTCGGCTCGTCCTTTTTCAGATTGTCAAACGCTGCCAGGATCTGTCCCGGAGTAACGTCCTTGGAACCCAGACCGTATCTGCCGCCTACGATGGTGGCTGCGCGGCCTGCCTTGAAGAATGCAGCACAAGTGTCTGTATAGAGAGGCTCGCCAAAGCCCGTAACTTCCTTGACTCTGTCAAGTACGCAGATCTTCTTGGCTGTCTTTGGAATAGCCTCAAGGAATGCATCTGCCTTGAAAGGTCTGTAGAGGTGAATCTTAACAAGACCTACCTTTTCGCCCTTGCCGTTCAGATAGTCGATAACTTCCTCGGCAGCTTCGCAGATGGAGCCCATTGCAACGATAACTCTGTCTGCATCAGGTGCGCCGTAGTAATTGAAGAGTTTGTAGTCTCTTCCGGTCATTTCGCTGACCTTCTTCATGTATTCTTCCACGATTTCAGGGAGAGCCTCGTAGAATTTGGTGGAAGCTTCTCTGGACTGGAAGTAGATATCCGGGTTCTGTGCAGTACCGCGGATAACAGGATGTTCAGGATTGAGCGCTTCGGCTCTGAATTTGGCCAGTGCATCGTAATCTACCAGCTTGGCCAGTTCATCATAGTCTGTGCATTCCACCTTCTGGATTTCGTGGGATGTTCTGAATCCGTCGAAGAAATGTACGAAAGGCACTCTGCCCTTGATGGTGGAAAGGTGTGCCACTGCTGCCAGGTCCATAACTTCCTGTACGGAATTGGAGCAAAGCATTGCAAAACCTGTCTGACGGCAGGCCATGATATCGGAATGGTCACCGAAGATGTTGAGTGCGTGGTATGCCAGAGCTCTGGCGCTGACATGGAATACGCAAGGCAGGAGCTCACCTGCAATCTTGTACATATTCGGGATCATCAGGAGCAGTCCCTGAGACGCTGTATATGTAGTGGTCAGTGCCCCTGTCGAAATTGAGCCGTGAACAGCACCTGCCGCACCGGCTTCGGACTCCATCTCCACTACCTTGACAGGCTGGCCGAAGATGTTTTTACGGCCGTTGGCAGCCCACTCGTCCGTGATTTCTGCCATTGGAGAGGATGGTGTAATCGGGAAGATACCTGCCACTTCCGTGAACGCATAAGAGGTCCATGCGGCAGCGGTATTTCCGTCCATTGTTTTCATTATTTTCTTTCCCATTTTTGCCTCCGAAAAATACCCTTTGTATTATACTTTTTCGTGTATTCTGACATTATATCACAAAAGCGGCCCCGGTTGAATACCAAGACCACTTTTTGTACAATTTAAAATGTAAGGCACTTCTTCGGGCACTTTTCGATGCAGAGACCGCACTTCATGCAAGCGTCTTTGTCGACCTCCCAAAGTTTCTCGGCCCTGTCCACTCTGATGGCTTCCGCCGGGCAATTGCGCGCGCAAAGGCCGCAGAATACGCAGGATTCTTTGTCGCAGACAAGGCCCGCATCTCCCGTTTCCATCTGAGGGTCGAAATCGCCCACCTGCGCCACCTTTGGCTCGGTATGGTGGAGCTGATACGTATCCACCTTTTTCTCCGGGTCCGGAGTGGTATATTCGGCATGCATCACCAAAACATGCTTAGGACATGTCTCGACGCATGAATTGCATTGGATGCACTGCATTCTGGCAATCTCCCAGACGCCCTTGCTCTTGTCCACCCTGATGGCATCCGCAGGACATCTTTTGGCGCAAATGCCGCAAGCCAGGCAGCCTTCCGGATCCTCCATCTCCACATGGCCTCTTGTCACGGAAGTGAATTCTCTAGGGATCACCGGATACATACGCGTGGCAGGCTTTTTGAAAAGTGAATTCATCACCACTTTTTTCATCCTGAAAAAGCTCATTTTCCCACCTACCTTTCCGTACAGCTTACACAAGGATCGATCGTCAGCACCATGATAGGCACATCCGCAAAGTCGCAGCCTTTCAGCATCTTTACCAGCGAAGGCAGATTCTGATTGGTCGGTGTGCGGACGCGCATGCGCTCGAGGAACTTGGTACCAACGCCCTTGGTATAATAGAAAGCTTCTCCCCGAGGCTGCTCGATGCGGAGAGCAAATTCGCCTTCCACATTACCTCTCACCTGGGCTGCGATCGGGCCGTCCGGCATATCCATGGCAGCTTTTTCGATCAGCTCGATGGACTGGAATATCTCGCGGATACGCACCTTGCAGCGCGCTTCGCAGTCTCCGGCTTCTTCCACGATAGGTTCAAATCCCAGTCTGTCATAAACGCCCATGCCGTTCAGCCTCATGTCCTGACGAAGCCCGGAGCCTCTGGCCACAGGGCCTACAGCACCCAGTTCGACAGCCTCTTCTTTTGTCAGCACTCCCACGCCCACCATACGGTTGAGTACGGAAGAGTCATTCATAAATACATCGGCCAGCTCTCTGATTTCGGGAGCCATGCCTTTCAGCACTTCCACGATCTCGCGAAGAGTGGCGCTGTCCACGTCCTTTCGCACGCCGCCCACCTTGCAAACAGAGAAGATGACGCGGCCTCCCGTGGTCTTTTCAAAAAGATCCAGGACTTTTTCGCGCAGTCTCCAGCAATGCATGAAGAGCGAATCAAAACCGAAAGCGTCCGCCAAAAGTCCCAGCCAAAGCAGATGGGAATGGATACGCGAAAGCTCATGCCAGATAGTGCGCAGGTAGAGTGCACGCTCAGGCACTTCAATGCCCATGGCGCCTTCGATGGCTGCGGATGCACCCCAGCCGTGGCCGAAGGAACAAATGCCGCAAACTCTTTCTATAACATATACCATCTCGGTATATTCTTTTACTTCTGTCAGTTTTTCCAGGCCTCTGTGAACATAGCCGATGGAAGGGATAACATCCACTACAGTCTCATCTTCCAGCACCAGGTCCAGATGCACAGGCTCCGGCAGTACCGGATGCTGCGGTCCGAACGGGATAATAGTACGCTTGCCCATTATTCTTCCACCTCGCTTCCCATGATTTCCAGCATTTCTTCTCTGGTCAGCCGGCGTTCCTCAGGAGCTGCCTCAGGGGCTTTTTCCTCTTCCTGCACGACTTCGGGATTCCATGGTCTTGGCATTGCCACTTTGAAAAAGTGGCCGCCGTAGTCCAGAGCCAGATGGTGAAATCTGATACCGAAAAGATCTCTCATTTCGTTTTCGTATATGAATGCAGACCAATATGAGTCTGTGATACTCTGCATCTCCAGATTTTCAGGCACGATGACCTTGAAATTGTAGAGTACATGGTCCAGATCGAAGGAATAAATGACTGTGATAGTGCCGTCAGCGCTTCTTGTGGCGCAGGCCTGCACCAGACGATAGCCTTCTTCCTTCAGGGATCGCACTTTCGGAATCAGCTCCAGCAGATCCAAAAGTTCAAAATTTTGAATGGCATATTTTGCTTCGCTCATCTACGCTTCCTCCTTCAGAGCTGCTCTCTTCTTTTCCAGAACTTCCAGCCCCTTTACCACGCCGTCTATGATGGACTCAGGTCTGGCGGCACAGCCCGGCACATAAACGTCCACCGGAATGACCGTATCCACACCGCCCTGAAT
>CAMPBN010000004.1 GCA_946638265.1 uncultured Bacillota bacterium | reverse complement strand
TATGTTTATGCTGCCCAGCCGCCACTTTTCCAGGTGAAGAAGGGTAAGGATGTTTACTATACCTATTCCGACAAGGAACAGGAAAAGCTTTTGGCAGAGCTGGCCGACAAGCCGGGAAAAGCGGATATTCAGCGTTACAAGGGCCTGGGCGAAATGGACGCAGAGCAGCTTTGGGATACCACCATGGACTACACCAAGAGAACTCTGGTGCAGATTACCATGGATGATGCTACCGCTGCGGATGAGATTTTCACAATTCTCATGGGCGACAAGGTACCGCCTCGCAAGAAGTTTATCGAAGAAAATGCAAAATATGCAACGCTTGACGTATAGGAAAGGAGGAGTTTGAAATGGCGAAGGACAACAAGACACAAGTGATGCCGCTGCTGGAAGACCAGAAAATGATCCAGCACGAAATTCACGATGAAATGAAAAACTCCTACATCGACTATGCGATGAGCGTTATCGTAGGAAGAGCTCTTCCGGATGTAAGAGACGGCCTCAAGCCGGTTCACAGAAGAATTCTTTACGGAATGAGCGAGCTGGGTGTAACCCCGGACAAACCACATAAAAAATCAGCCCGTATCGTGGGTGAAGTAATGGGTAAATACCACCCTCACGGCGACAGCTCGATATATGATGCCATGGTAAGACTGGCTCAGGGCTTTAATATGAGATACCCGCTGGTGGACGGCCACGGAAACTTCGGTTCCATGGACGGAGACGGCGCGGCAGCAATGCGTTACACCGAGGCAAGAATGTCCCCGATGGCGCTGGAAATGCTGCGAGATCTGGACAAAGAAACCGTAGATTTTGTTCCGAACTTCGATGAAGAAGAAAAGGAACCGACGGTACTGCCTTCACGTATTCCAAACCTTCTGGTTAACGGAAGTAACGGTATCGCGGTAGGTATGGCCACATCCATTCCGCCGCACAATCTCAGCGACGTCATCGACGCATGTGTGCAGATCATAGACGATCCTGACATTGATATCGAAGAGCTGATCAAGACCGTAAAAGGTCCTGACTTCCCGACCGGAGCCCTCATCATGGGTAAAAACGGTGCAAGGGAAGCATACAGAAAAGGTACAGGAAAGGTAATCGTAAGATCCGTTTGTGAGATCGAAGAAACAAACAGAGGCAAGCAGCAGATCGTTGTTACGGAGATTCCTTACCAGGTGAATAAAGCAGCCATGGTCCTCAAAATTGCGGACATGGTAAAGGACAAGCGTCTTGAAGGTATTTCCAATATTACCGACGAATCCAACCGTGAAGGTGTTCGCGTGGTAATAGAGCTCAAAAAAGACGTAAATCCGCAGATTATGCTTAACCGTCTGTTCAAACATACGCCGCTGCAGGAGTCTATCTCCATGATCATGCTGGCGCTGGTGGACGGACAGCCGAAGGTGCTGAATCTGAAGCAGATGCTGGAAGAATACCTGAAGCACCAGAAGGAAGTAGTAACAAGAAGAACCATCTACGATAAGAAGAAGGCAGAGGCAAGAGCCCACATTTTGGAAGGCTTGCGCATCGCCCTCGACAATATCGACGAGATCATCAAGCTGATCAGATCTTCATATAACGACGCCAAAGAAAAGCTGATGGAGCGCTTTGGCCTTTCCGAAATCCAGGCACAGGCAATTCTGGACATGAGACTTGCCCGTCTGCAGGGTTTGGAAAGAGAAAAGCTGGAAAACGAATATGAAGAATTAAAGAAAAAGATTGCTTATTTCGAGTCCCTCCTGGCTGACGAACATCTCCTGATGGGCGTGGTTAAGGACGAGCTTTTGGAAGTAAAGGGCAAGTGGGGAGACAAGCGCCGCACCAAGATCGTTGCTGCCGAAGAAGAATTCGACGAAGAGGATCTGGTGGAAGAAGAAAAGGTGGCTGTCACCCTGACACATCTGGGCTACATCAAGAGAGTGCCGGCTGATACCTATAAGACGCAAAGACGCGGCGGCAAGGGTATCACAGCTCTTACCACCAGAGAAAACGACTTTGTAAAGAATCTGATAATCACGTCCACGCACGACTATCTGATGTTCTTTACAAATACGGGAAAAGCCTACAAGATGAAGGCTTACGAGATACCGGAAGCAGCACGTACCGCCAAGGGGACGCCTGCCGTAAACTTCCTGTCGCTGATGCAAAAGGAAAGAATTTCGGCTGTTATGCCTGTCCAGGAATTTGCCGACGACAAGTATCTCATCGCAGTCACCAAACAGGGAACCATCAAGAAAACTTCTCTGGCGCAGTTTGATAACGGCAGAAAATCCGGACTTATTGCCATTTCCCTCAAGGAAGGCGACGAACTGGTGGGCATCAAGCAGACCAGCGGTACGGACAATGTCATTATCGTTACCAAGAACGGTAAGTGCATCAGCTTCTCCGAAGAAGACGTTCGTCCTATGGGAAGAATTGCCGGCGGCGTGAGAGCCATCGAACTTGAAGGCGACGATGAAGTCGTTTCAATGGAACTGGTTCAGCCGCAGGAAGAACTTCTGGTAGTGACTAAGAACGGATTTGGTAAGAGAACGCCGGTTTCCGAATATAAGATTCAAAAACGCGGCGGTAAGGGATTGCTCACTTACGATAAGGCCAAGTTTAAGAGAACGGGCGAGCTCATCGGTGCAATGGTAGTTGCAGAAGACGATGAAGTAATGCTTATCAATTCAGACGGGATCATCATCAGAATCAAGGCTTCCGAGATTTCAAGACTGGGCAGAGCTACTCAGGGAGTAAAGATCATGCGTGTTGAAGAAGACGCAAACATCGTAACTCTGGCAAAGGCCATCAAAGAAGACGACGATGAGGATGGTGCCGAATAAAAGGAACACGAGATGAATGATAAAATAAAATTCAACATTCCCGGAAAACCGGAATATCTTCAAATGGTAAGAATGGCGCTGGGGGCACTTGCCACCAACGCCGGTTATGATGTCGATCAGACCGATGATATCAAAGTGGCAGTGGAAGAGGCTTGCAAACTCATCGCTTGCCACGGCCATTCGGGCGGTTTCAGCGAAAGCTACGAAATAGAAGTAGAGCCCGGGGAGAAAGAAATGACCATAGTGGTGTCGGATTTTTGCAGCTGCGGCACCATAGATCGCGAAAATTTCAAGTATTGCATGAATTGTCCGGAAGAAGGCAACATGAGCAAAGTCATCATTGAAACACTGATGGACAGCTTTGATGTGGAAGTTCGCGAGGATGGAAACAAGCGTATTACAATGGTGAAGAATAAATGACAAATCTTGAAAAATTCAAGCTTTACCGGGAAAGCGGCGACATTTCCATCCGTAATGAGCTGGTGGAAGAATATCTCTATATGGTGGATATCCTCATACGAAAATACCTGAATAAAGGCGTGGAATATGAGGATCTTTACCAGGTAGGTGCGCTGGCTCTGGTTAATGCGGTAGAACGGTATGATGTAGATAAAGGCTTTGAATTTTCAAGTTTTGCTACACCGACCATTCTGGGAGAAATACGAAAATATTTCAGGGATAAGGAGTGGAGTCTCAAGGTGCCAAGAAGGCACAAAGAAATCGCGGCGCTTATCCCCGGCGCAAAAGAAAAATTGATGGAAAAACTGGGAAGAACGCCGACGGTAACGGAGATTGCGGTTTTTCTGAAAATCCCGCCGGATGAAATCTTAAGCGCGATGGAAAGCAGTAAGGCTTACAGCACTCAATCGCTTAATGCCTCTTTTGCGGATGCAGGTGAAGAGGGCGAAGCTTCCGCGTTTGAAAAATTCACGGCAGTGGAAGACAGCGGATACCGAAGTGTGGAGCTTTCGGAAGTAATCAAAAATGCACTTGAGACATTAAACGAAACTCAGAAAAAAATATTCAATCTGAGATTTATCGAAAACAAAACCCAGTCGGAAGTAGCAAAAGAGCTGGGTGTTTCGCAAATGACCATTTCCAGGGCAGAAAAGGAAATTCGCAAAAAATTTGAGAAGGAAATGGGAAGATAGAGTTGCTTAAGATAAAATAAAAGGAGAAGACTTATGAAAAGAGTATTTTCAGGCGTACAGCCGACAGGAAATCTGCACATCGGAAACTATCTCGGAGCTCTCAAACAGTTTGTAGAGCTGCAGGATGAGGCTGAATGTTTCTACTGCGTGGTGGACCAGCATGCCATCACTTTGCCGCAGGATCCGAAAGAACTTCGCGAACACAATCTGGATATCGCAGCCCTTTATATGGCAGTGGGTATCGACCCTTCCAAATCTTCGATTTTTATCCAGTCTGAAGTTCAGGCGCATGCAGCTCTTTCGTGGGTACTCACCTGCTCTTCCTACACCGGAGAGCTTTCCAGAATGACGCAGTTTAAGGACAAGGCCAAGGGAAAAGAATCCGCTCCGACCGGACTTTTCACATATCCGCTTTTGATGGCAGCAGATATCCTGCTCTACGATGCGGACATTGTGCCGGTAGGAAATGACCAGAAACAGCACATTGAGCTGACAAGAGACCTGGCAATAAGAATAAACAACAGATTTGACAAAAAAGTTTTCGTTGTACCGGAAGGAAGATTTATGAGGGAGGGAACCAGAGTAATGGCTCTGGACGAACCTACCAAAAAGATGAGTAAATCTGCGGAAAATCCGCATTCCCGTATCTCTCTTCTGGACGAAGACAGCAAAATCAAAAAATCTATCATGAAAGCTACCACTGACTCGGAAGCAATCGTGAGATATGATATCGAAAACAAGCCGGGAATTTCCAACCTGATGGATATTTACGGTGCATTCTCCGGCAAGACGCATGAAGAAATCGAAAAGATGTACGACGGTCATGGCTATGGAGATTTCAAAAAGGATCTGGTGGAAGTGGCCATCGACGGAATCCGCCCGATCAGAGAAAAATTCAATGAAATAAGGAAGTCACAGGAATTGCTTTCCGCTTTGGATCAGGGAAGAGAAAGAGCTCAGACTATTGCGGACAAGACTCTCAAGAGAGTTTACGAAACCTTTGGCCTGGGCAGAAAATAGCGGAGGAAGCTGAATGACATTATTACAGCTGAAATACATAATGGAGATTTACAACAGCGGCTCTATCAATCAGGCGGCTAAAAATCTCTTTATGTCCCAGTCCACTATATCTGTTGCGATCAAGGAAGTGGAAGAAGAGCTGGGAATTACCATATTCAACCGCACCAACCGGGGAATCGAAGTTACGGAGGACGGGCAGGAATTTATCGCCAATATTATCCCGCTTTTGGAGCAGGAAAAAAGGCTGAACAAATATTACAAAAGCCGCGGAAAATTGAACGACAGAAGATTTTCTCTGTCAATGCAAAGATATTCCTTTTGTGTGAAAGCATTCGTAGAATTTTTGAAAGAGCATGGCGACATCGGCTACGATTTCAAAATCATCGAATGTGATATGCCAAAGGTTATCAGCGATGTTTCCACCAGGAAAAGCGAGATAGGGATACTTTTTTATTCGGATATTTCCCAAAGATATCTCCAGAGGACATATCAGGACAATAAGCTGGAATTTAAGCTGATAAAAGAAGTCAAACCTCATGTGTTTTTCAGAGAAGGCCATCCGCTGGCAGACAAGGACGAAGTGAGCTTGGAAGAACTGGCAGACTATCCTTGCGTGATTTTTGAAAAGGGAGAAGAATCACTCCCGGGGTTTGAAGAAGAAGTGGGCATCGGCGGCAAGTATGATTTTAACAAAACCATTGAAATCAGCGACCGTGCCACACTTTATAATATCATCTGCAATACCGACGCCTTTTCCACCGGAAGCGGTATCATCCCGGAAGGCTATGGCGACGACAGACTTGTGATCAAGCCTCTTTCCGACGATATCGACAATATGCATCTGGGTTATATCAAAATCCAGGAAGCTGCTTTGAGCGAAGAGGCGAAAGAATATATAAAAGCTCTGAAAGAAGTTTTGAGCGAAGTATAAGAGGAAAAAATGGCAAAAATTTTGCGAAACATCGGGCCTGTGTGCTCGGTATACGGCGAGCTTTGGAAAATAAGAAAGCACAAAAAAGAAATAAAGAAAGCGCTTAGCGCAGGCGATCACGAAAAAGCCAGAGAATGGATGCTGGCTGCCATCAACATATGGACAGGCGACATTGAGCACAATTTCAAAGCCAAAGTCAACGTCAAGGGAAGAGAAAATATCCCGGAAAAAGGACCTGTGTTTTTTGTAAGCAATCACCAGGGCTTTGCCGATATTCCGGCTATATATTATGCGATTAATACCCTTCAGGCGGGCTTTATAGCAAAGGATTCGCTGTCCAAAGTACCGCTTTACGGAGACTGGGTGACAACAGTGGGCGGCCTTTATCTGGAAAGAGATAATCCGCGGGCTGCCGTGAAGACCTTTACCAAGGCCGAAGAGATGATGAAAGAAGGATATTCTTTTGTTATTTTCCCGGAAGGGACCAGAAGCAAGACAGGAGTCATGGGCGAGTTCAAAAAAGGAGCCTTTAAGGCGCCGCTCAAGATGGGGGTTCCTATCGTTCCGATTACGGTCAGCGGCACACGACAGATGCTGGAAGTGCCGGGCTACCTTCGGGGCGGGGAGTGTACAGTCGTTATTCATAAGCCTGTGGAGACTGCAGGATTGGACAGAAAAGCACAGGCAGAAATTCCGGATATGGTATATAAAACCATCAGGGATGAGCTCGACAAATACGAGCCACAAGGCCAGGCATGTCCTTAGGCTTTGCAAAAGCAGAGAAATTGCATATAGTGAAACGGAAATCTCCCCTAAAATGAATAGTCACAAAAAAACATAACTTTTTTGTAAAAAGTCTTGCATTTTAATTGCGGAGATGTTAGTATAGCGTTGTTAATAAATTTGAAATTTTCTCATCACAACACTTTCAATAAGCAGGATGCCGTTTCGTAAGAAGCGGTATTTTGCTTTTTTGTTACGCTTTTCACATTATAATAAATTTTGGAGGAAGAAATGAAAGAACCAACATTAGTGATTATGGCAGCCGGAATGGGATCAAGATACGGAGGTCTGAAGCAGATGGATCCGATTAGCAAAGAAGGAGAGATCATTCTGGATTTTTCCATGTACGATGCCATGATGGCAGGTTTTAAGAAGGTAGTCTTCGTTATAAAACACGAAATCGAAGAAGATTTTAAAAAGCTCATTGAAGGAAGAGCGGATAAATATCTGGATATAAAATATGCCTACCAGGAATTGACGGATATTCCAAAGGGCTACAGCGTGCCGGAAGGAAGAGTAAAGCCATGGGGTACAAACCATGCGGTTTTTGCGGCTCGCCATCTTGTGGACGGTCCGTTTTGTGTAATCAACGCGGACGATTATTACGGCCCTGCAGCCTTTAGTGTAATGTACGATTTTCTTTCAAATCTTCCGGAAGAGGAAGAAGGAAAATATAAGTATTGCATGGTAGCTTATAATGTGGAAAATACTCTCACCGAAAACGGCTCTGTGGCAAGAGGCGTATGCAGTGCAGATGAAAAAGGATATCTTGCCCGCATAGATGAAAGACTCAAGGTGATGAGACATGACGGAAAGATCGGCTATACGGAAGATGAGGGGAAGACTTTCACAGACCTTGAAGAAGGCACTCCGGTTTCAATGAATTTCTGGGGCTTTGGCCAAAGTTTTATGAGAGAAACCGAAGCGGGAATGGAAGACTTTATGGAAAAAGCCATGAAAAATCCGCTGAAGGAAGAGTATCCTCTGCCGTTTACGGTACAAAGACTTCTTAATGAGGGAAAAGCCACTGTAAAAGTGCTGCGCTCACCTGACAGATGGTATGGAGTGACATACAAAGAAGACAAGGAAAATGTGGTAAATGCCTTGCAATCCATGAAGGATAAAGGCATCTATCCGGAGAAGCTGTGGAGATAGAGACAGAAAATTGTTAGAAAAATCAAAATTCTTGTGGATTTTTAAAAGAAATAGTAGTAATATGAAGGTGTATAGGCAGTTTTAATTCAGCATTTGAAGAAAAATTGGTGAACGTGATGAGAAATTCTTACAACTACAACAAAATCCTGAAACGACGGGAAATGAGCTACGTCATGATTACGATTGTTATGGTAATCGTTATTTTCGTTGCCGTAGCTCTTTTGAATGCGAAAAATCAGAAGGCAGCCGTCGAATTTTCCAGAAGTTTTGCGATGGAAGAAGGAGAAAAAACCGTAACTGTCGTAAATGATCTTTTCGTTCAGAATGCGGACTTTTCCAGAATGGATGTGGAAATGTTCGAGAGCCTTTTCCGGACGGACGCGGGCGAAAATGAAACTACGGATATTATCACCCGTGCCAACGAAGTGCTTGGAACGCACAATACGATTATCGTGGATCGTAACGGGATGGCTGTGACGACTGACGGTAAGAAAGTGAATCTGAAAGACAGAGATTATTTCAGCGAAGCCATGGCGGGAAAAAGCGGCTATGAATATGTGAGAGCTTCCTCGGAAATGGGTCAATCCGCGCTTGTTTATTACATGCCGATTTACGGAGAAGACAGGCAAAAACCGGCGGCGGTTTTCGCGCGCAAGCTGGAAGACACTCTGATGCAGGAAGTGCTCCTTTCAAGAGTGGGAGGCTTTGTGTCGCCGACGCTTCTTTGCCAGGAAGACGGCAATGTAGTGGTCAGCACCGGGTTTGACGAAGAAATCACATTTGTATCGCATCTTTATCTTTACAGCGATACCTTCAAAGACGAAAATCTGATTACCGACATTCGCAATGCCATGAGCAATAATGAGCATTTTGCTTTTGATTATGAAAAAGACGGTAATCGAGGTGTGGGGCTGGTTATTCCGATCGAGGGATACGATCTTTATCTGGTACAGATATTGCCGCCGGATACGGTAGCCAAAATGCTCAACCAGCTTTCCGAGTCCGGAAATGACATTTTGAAGGTTATATTCTTTATTATCGCTGCATATGTGACGGTAATCATCCTCTATTCATTCTACATTAACAACAAGAACCTGGAGGACAGCCTGAGAGCAGGTTATGTTATGAGGTCTACGGAAAAAGAGGGTACTTGCTTCTATCTCCTGGATCTGGTAGCAGGAAAATATGAACTGGTGCAAGGTGAGCACATCCTGGTGGATAAGCTGGGGAATTCCGGCGAGCTGGATACGTTGGCAACCGTAATCTTCATGGACACTCAAAACGAAGAGGACCGGCAGAAGCTCAGAAATTTCTTTTCATACCAACAGGAAGGTAAGGAAGACGAGCCGAGAGAAAAGGATGCCACCTTTATTTACCGTGCGGCCGGAGATGATTTGAGATGGGAAAATCTCAGATTTTTGACCGTGGAAGAAGAAAATGAAAACTTCCCGTCCAAGATACTCCTGATTGCTGAAGATTTTACGGACATTAAGAAGCAGGAGGAAGAACGTGCCCACAGAGACAGGCTGATCCAATCTCTGACTGAGGACTACAATACAGTATTCACTTACGATTTGAAGACCAAAGATGTGAAGGTCATCAGAGTCAGTGAAGACAGCGAATACATAACTCTGGAAGGTATGGATTTTACTTTCGATGAGCTGAGGGAGGCATATATCGAGACAAAGGTTTCGCCTAGATATCGAGAGCTCTTTAGGGAAGCTACCAATCCGGAAACATTGCTGGATGAGATAATCACCAAGGGTAAGGAGAAATACAATTTCCAGTACCCTGTAGTGGAAAAAGACGGCAGGGAAGTTTATTTTGAGCTGAAGATTGTTGCGGTAAAAGGTACTGAATCTTTGACTACCGTGGGATTTGCCAACGTGGACGAGCAGGTAAGACAGGAGATGCAGCAAAAGTCATTGCTGATTAGTGCGCTGAAGGAGGCAGAGGAAGCCAACAAGGCCAAGACCATGTTCCTTTCCAATATGTCCCACGACATTCGTACGCCAATGAACGCTATCATTGGATTTACCACATTGGCGCAGACTCACTTCGAGGAAAAGGAGACTGTCAGAGAATATCTGGATAAGATCCTGGTTTCCGGAAAGCATCTTTTGAGTCTGATCAACGACATTTTGGATATGAGCCGCATCGAAAGCGGAAAGGTAAATCTGGAAATAGAAAAGAACAAGATCTCCGAGCTGGAGGAGGAGATGAAGACGCTGTTTGCGGAACAGGCCAAGGAAAGAGGCCTGGAGCTGATAGTGGACAGCGATATTACCAACGATCAGATTTATTGCGACAGCCTGCGCTTGAAACAGGTTCTCATCAACCTGATCGGAAACTCTTTGAAGTTTACTCCGGCAGGCGGACATATCTGGGTAAAATTCGAAGAAAAAGAAAATGTGGCGGAGGGATTCGGCAATTATTTCATCACCGTGGAAGACGACGGTATCGGAATGAGCGAAGAATTCCTGAAGAATATCTGGAAACCGTTTGAACGTGAAGGCGGACAAGTGGTTAATAAGATTACGGGTACAGGTCTTGGAATGTCTATAACCAAGAGCCTGGTAGAGCTCATGAAAGGTGAGATTTCCGTCGAGAGCGAGAAGGGTAAAGGCAGTAAATTTACGGTAAATATCGTGCTGGAGCTGCAAAAGCCGGAAGATATGACGGAAATAGAAGAATCCGGAGCAACTGCTGCGGATGAACAGGCCAAGAAAGAATCCAAGGAGCTGGCTGTGGCAGAGCTTATGGAAAAAGCCAAAGAATTTTGCAAAGACAAGAATATTCTGCTGGTTGAGGATAATGAAATCAACCAGGAGATCAGCAAGGCACTTTTGGAAGATATGGGCATGAAAGTTTCTTTGGCAGAAAACGGACAGGAAGCCATCGATATGGTGGAAAAGAACGAACCGGAGACTTTCGATCTGGTGCTCATGGATATTCAAATGCCGGTACTGGACGGATACGGCGGTACCAAGGGTATCCGCGAACTTTCGGATCCGGACAAAGCCAGTGTGCCTATCATAGCCATGACAGCCAATGCATTCAACGAAGATATCAAGAGAGCGGTGGACAGCAAGATGAATGGGCATCTGGCTAAGCCGATCAATGTCAGAGAACTGTATCTGCTGCTGAAAACGATCTTTGTATTGGATGCGGATGTGCTTCAGGAATCCAGAAGGAGCGGAAAGCAATGGTTCTTCGGCTGGTCTTCGGAAGAAAACTAAAAATAAAATGAAAAAATTGCCGGACGTTAGTCCAGCAATTTTTTTATACTTACGGGGCGGAATCCTGCGGCGGAAAGCACCCAGACTTCCTTGAAGCCGCAGGATAGGGCCAGCTGCGCAGCGGCCGGCAGGCCGAATCCGGCGTGAGCCGGATTGTGGGCGTCCGTGGAAAGTGTGATACGGCCGCCCATCCTGCGCAGGGCCTTGAGCAGGGTCTCGGAAGGATAAAAAGTTTCCCTGTATCCCCTGCTCACCGCCCCGGTATTTATTTCAAAGATCTTGTCTCTCCTTACCAAAAGCTTCATGGCTTCGAGAGCCGCTTCCTGATAACGGGGGCTCTTTTCATCAAAAATCAGAAGCTCCGGCGGAGTGATTTCATATTCGTCAAATTTAGTCAAAAGATCGAAGTGGGCCACGATGTCCACGTCTTTGTTGTTGGCCACCAGTTCATACTGTGAATAGTAATATTCCGCAGCAGCATCACGGTCGCCATTATATATGCGGGCGATGTAACCTTCCAGATCGTTGCGGTTCAGGTCCACTTCCCCATATAAAAACTCATTCTCACCCATAGGCAGCGGCAGATAGTGGATGGCGCCTATCACATAATCAAAGCCTTTTATATCAGCCCACATCCCGGACATTATATCCAGTTCCACGCCGCAAAAAACATCGATGATGCCTCTGTATTTCTCCCTGGCGGCATAGACTTCCTGCTGAAAAGCAGGCACTTCTTTTATAGGAATGCACCAGTTGTTTTTCTGTGTGAGAATCGGGCTGTGACAACAGATCCCCACCGATGTGAGCCCAGCCTCGATAGAGGCTTTTACCATCTCTTCCGCGCTGGCAATCCCGTCGTCAAAATGCGTATGTGCATGCAAATTCTGAAAACCGATCATAATTCATCTCCGTAAAAGCAAGTTTCTTCTATCATCATACAATAAAAATTTTTCAAATTCTACTTTTCTTGAAAAAAGACCGCTGCAAAGGCAATGAAGACACAAAATTTCGTTGTTTATGGCGGCAAAATATTTTATAATTACTGTAAGGAGACAGCTATGTTAACTTATTATTATCTGGCTACGCTGGTTGCGTCGATTATTTGCTTTGGATGCCTTATGGCCATCAAAGGAAAGACCCAGTTGGAAACGAACTTCCTGTTCATGTTTCTGATGATAATAACGGCCAACTGCGGGTACTATGCTTTAGTAATTTCAAAAGTGACGGAAGAAGCCGTGTTGGCGCTGAAAATTTCTTATGCCGGCGGCTGTTTTCTGGCGCCTGTTTTTATGATGATAATATTTGAAATGTGCAATGTCAGAATGCCGCTGATTGTGCGTTTTGGCACATGGCTGGCAGCTTACGGGATATTTTTCCTGGCCAGCACCATTGGCAAGAGCGACATCTACTATAAGAGTGAAGAGCTCATTTTTGTGGATGGCGGCGCTGTACTTTTGCGCGAATATGGTCAGATGCACATTTTCTTCCCGCTTTTCCTTTTGTCGCTTACTGTTTTCGAAATCAGCTTTACCATCTATGCCATTCTCAGGAAGAAAAACGTTTCATACAAAAATCTTCTGATCCTGCTGGGCGCGGAAGTGGCTATGGTGGGAGAATATATGATCAGCAAGCAGGTGGACAATTCCTATATTATCTTCGAGCCGCTCTTTTATATCATCGGCGAAGTGTTGATGCTATATATGATCTACCGTCTGAGATATTACAATCTGAAAGACACTTTGCTTCTCTCAAACGAGCTCCAGAAGAGCGTGGGATATATCACTTTGGACACAAGAGGCAGATTCTTAAATGCCAGTCCGATCGCGCGGCAGATGCTGCCTGAGCTTGAAAAATGCAGAGTAGACTCTCCTATTCCGGCGGATGTCCCTGCGCTTGTCAATCTGCTCAGATGGCGTGACGAGCTGCAGATCAAAGAAAGATTCAGGAAAAAGCAGGGCTTGCCTTCGGAAATCCTTTTGACCAAGGAATTTTCCGTGAGCAGTCGCCACTACAAAGTAAAAATAAAGCCGATAGAGATGAAAAACGGCAAGGTGGGAGCATATTTCTATGAATTGACCGACGATACGACCCAGTTCAACTACAGCAATCTGCTTTCATCCTACAATTCGCAGCTTGAAGAAACGGTAAAAGAAAAGACAGAGCATATTGCGGATATCAGACTGCAGATGGTCATCGGTATGTCGGATGTTATCGAATCCCGTGATGGCGATACCGGCGGCCATGTGAAGAGAACCAGTGATATTGTGGCCATCATAATCAAGCGAATCCGCGAATTCAGGCTCTTTGACATGGATGAACAATTCTGCAACGACATCGTGAAAGCGGCGCCAATGCACGACCTTGGGAAAATTGCCATTCCGGATGCTATCCTGAATAAAAAAGGAAAGCTTACCAAGGAAGAATTTGAGATTATGAAGACGCATGCGGTCAAGGGCGGCGAGCTGGTAACAAACCTCTTGGCAGACGTAGAGGAAACACATTTTGTAAATGTAGTTAAGAATATTGCCACTTACCACCACGAAAAATGGGACGGAAGCGGATATCCGGACGGATTGAGGGGTCGCGAAATTCCTTTTGAAGCCCGCATCATGGCTATCGCAGATGTGTACGACGCTCTGGTAAGTAAGCGCAGCTACAAGGATTCCGTATCCTTCGAAGACGCCTATAAGATTATCATGGACGCCATGGGCAGCCATTTCGATCCGGATTTGGGCCTGATATTCGAGCTTTGCCACAAAGATTTTGAGAAATATTATCTCGATGAAAAGGCAGCGCCTATGGAAGCGCTCCGGAGAAGAGAAGAAAAGGGGAAAGAAGGAGATTCGGAAAATGCTTAGCGGCTATGGATTTTTCAGAAGCGAAACAGGTGAAGTATGCAAAATAGAGACTCCGGACCTGATTTTAAGAATTTCGACTGCAGACGACATCCCGGATTTTTATGAGTGGGAATACAATACCGAGACCATAAAATATTTCAGCATCCCGGACAACCAGTCCATGGAAGAAGTGTGGCGAAATTTCGTGCACCAATCCGAAGATCCCGGAATCGTACTTTTTACGGTTATCAAAAAGGATACAGGCGAAAAGCTGGGCAGAGCCATGCTGACAGACCTGATCCGGGGCTGGAAGGTGGAGATTTTCAGGCTTTATCTGGCGGATGTTGCAAATCGCGGCAAAGGCTATGGCAAACAGTCCATGCTGGCTCTGATGCAGCTGATTTTCGAGGAATACGGTTGCGAAAGGCTGTATTTCGATCATTATACGGGAAATCCGGCCAGAGGTCTGTACGACCATTTGGGATTTCATTTTGAGGGAACGCTGAGGGCGAATTGCAGAAAAAACGGCATTCTCCACGATGTGGAGCTGCTTTCCATGCTGCGTCCGGAGTATGACAGTCTCTATCCGAACATATGAAACTGAGCGAAAAAGAAATGATAGAGGAGATAGCGGAAGCTGCGGCTGCCAAAGGCGGCAGAGCCTATTTTGTGGGCGGCTGCGTGCGGGATGCGCTCTTAGGGGAAAAAAGCAAGGATACGGATATCGAGGTCCACGGCGTGGAGCCGGCGGCCATGGAATGCATCCTTGAAGAAATATACGAAAAAAACGGGCGCCGCGGCAAAGCAGCTTATTACAAAAGCGGCGTTTCTTTTGGTGTCTACGGCATCCCGGGGTACGAGCTGGATATCGCTCTGCCGCGAAAAGAGTCAGCCACGGGCAGGGGCCACAGAGACTTTGAAATCTTCGTGGACCCGCATATCGGGCCGGAAAAAGCGGCAGCGCGCAGGGACTTCACCATCAATGCCATGATGCAGGATGTGCTGAGCGGCGAAATCCTGGACTTTTTCGGAGGCAGGGAAGATTTGGAGCGCGGGATTCTGCGCCATGCCTGCGAGGCGTCTTTTGCGGAGGACCCACTGCGTGTGCTGCGTGGAGCGCAGTTTGCGGCCCGCTTTGAATTTGAGATAGCACCCGAAACTTTTGAAATCTGCAAAAAGATTGACCTGACTACCCTGTCCAGAGAGAGGGTCTTTGAGGAATTTTCCAAGGCTCTTTTGAAAGCACGCCGTCCTTCCGTTTTCTTTGAGACCTTGCGTGCTATGGACCAGCTCGACTATTGGTTTCCGGAAGTAAAGGACCTGATGGGCGTGGAGCAATCTCCGATATTCCATCCTGAAGGCGATGTGTGGACCCACACCATGATGGTGCTGGACGCAGCGGCAGATGTGATACATTCGTCCTGGCTGCCTGCGACGGAAAATCCTGAAATCCCAAAGGATATAGCGGCTTTTGAAAAATACGATTCCAAGGCGCGAGACGAGTATTTTATGCTCTCGGCCCTCTGCCACGATCTGGGAAAGCCCGCCACGACAGCTCTGATGGGAGACCGCATCCGCGCTCTCGGGCACGAAGAAAAGGGTGAAGAGGTGGCGCGCACTTTTCTGCACCGCCTGACAGACGAAAACGAACTGATACGTTATGTAACGAACATGGTGCTGCTGCATATGCGGCCCAATATGCTCTGCGGTCAAAACTCCGGCGTGAAAGCTACAAACCGCCTGTTTGACCGCTCCATAGATCCGGCCGGGCTTATAATGTTGGCCCGCTGCGACCGCAGGAGGGAGCCGGAAGACATCGAAAAGATTATCGCCTACGCCAAAGAAAAAGAGGCCTCGGGCAACATAGACAGCGAGCACGGTGAATACAAAGAAACGCGGCCCGAGGCCGAAACCCCGCAGCAGCGTGAGCAGCGCTTCGAAGATTTTCTTTGGCTCCGGCTCCTGCGCTACCGCAAGGTAGCAGATCTTCCCGAAGTCACGGGCGAAGATCTGATCGCAGCGGGCCTTCATCCCGGCCCCGAGTTCCGACGCCTCCTTGACTACGCACACCAGCTGCACCTCGCCGGCGTCGACAAAGAGGCCGCGTTAAAGCAGACCTTGTCTGAAGCTAAAAAATAAAAATCGCTTGCGGCAAAAAAGAAGGCGCAAAGCGCCAAAAAACCCCTTGCATTTTAAACGTTTTGTGCTACAATATATGAGTATCTGTGTAAAAGGGCGAGGGAAGCCCGGCATGATGCATATTCTCTGCGACGACTAGAGAGCGTCGCCATTAAAGACCATAGGGAGGTGAAAAAATGAATAAGTACGAAGTTATGTTCATTATCGATCCTGCATTGGAAGACGAAAAGAAGGATGCTACCATCGAGACTGTAAAGTCCATCATCGGAGCAGACGGAACAGTAGGCAATGCAGATGTTTGGGGAATGAGAAAGCTTGCTTATCCAATCAACAAGAAGAACGAAGGTTACTACGTTGTTGTTGATTTCGAAGCAAACCCTGAGCTGCCGAAAGAACTCGACAGAAGACTCAGAATTTCCGACAACGTAATGAGACACATCATCATCAACAAAGATGAGCAGTAGGAGAGGTCAATATGAATAGTGTAGTATTGGTCGGAAGACTTACGAGAGACCCGGATGTAAGATACAATCCGAATGGAATGGGCATTGCAAGATTTACCGTTGCAGTGGACAGACGTATCAAGAGAGAGGGCCAGCCTGAAGCTGACTTCGTCTCCTGCGTAGCCTTTGGCAAAACAGCAGAATTTCTGGAAAAGTATTTTACAAAGGGAAAGCTCATCGGACTCAGCGGCAGCATTCAGACCGGTTCTTATACAAATAAGGACGGCCAGAAGGTTTACACTACCGATGTAGTTGCAGAAAATGTAGAATTCGTGGGCAGCAAGAGCGAAAGCGGCGGCAATGCAGGCGGCAGATCTTATGGAAACGATCGCGCAGCAGAGGCACCGAGCGCAGGCGGAGACGACTTCCCACCGGGATTCGAAGCACTTAAAGATGACGATATGCCATTTTAGTTAATTTTTCGGAAAGGAGAAACATCATGATTGATAATAAAAGACGCGGTGGCGGAATGAGACGCAAGAAGGTTTGCCAGTTCTGCGCCGACAAAACAGAAGTAATAGATTACAAAGACGTTGAAAAACTCAAGAAGTATGTTACCGAAAGAGGCAAGATTCTGCCTAAGAGAATCACAGGTACATGTGCAATGCACCAGAGAGAGGTAACTACTGCTATCAAGAGAGCAAGAGTAATGGCTCTGCTTCCTTACACAGCTGAGTAATCCAAAAAGCAATAAAAATCCCGACTCAAACGAGTCGGGATTTTTTGTCGTTAAAAAGTTTATCTTTCAAAGAGGTGTGTCTTTCAGGTCAAATCGTTTTCCACAGTATAGATACCCCGCGGGCGCGTCTCTAAACAAATTTTGTGTAACTACGTAATTATATATAAAAATTGGAGAGCTGCAGGGGCAGAAGAGACCGTTAAGCCCACGGTAGGCATCTGTGCTCTGCGGCGATTTAATGTGTACTTTATGCGCGAGTTGTGCTATAATCTTAACATCTATAAGTATGTGTATTTTTACCACGCGTCCGGCATATGCGCCCGGAGACAGAGGAGAAAAAATGCTCAAAGAACAGAATATAGCGGCTTTTACGGAAGGCTTCCCTTTTCCTGCCTGTACGGTTAATGCAGAAGGCAAAGTCACCGGTGTGAGCCCCAGGATTTCAGAAGTTTTCATTTATGATTCAATAGAAGATACGGATATTTTCATCCTCACGGGTATCCGCTACAAGGATTTACTTTCTTTGGATGAGCGCGAAACCCCGATGATCATCAACCGTAATGAAAAATATTTTCGCATTGCCGCAGGCCCGGTCTCCGAGGGAGATGAGGGCCAGCTTTGCGTGTATTTCATCGATGTAACGCAGCAGGAAATTTATCGCAGAAAATATGACGGCGAAAAAACCTGTCTGGCCATCGTCAACGTGGATAATTTCAATGAGCTGCTTAACAGCAACAGCGAAGAAAAGCGCTCCGGACTGACCAGCGATATCGACAAGACCATTCGCCAGTTTTTCGCAAGAAATGCCGCTTCGGTGACCAAGATAAAGGGCGAGCAATATCTGGTGGTGCTGGAATCCCAATATTGCGACAAGATGATAGAAACCAAATTCCCGCTTCTTGACAGCATCAGAGAGATTGAAAGCGAGTCGGATTTCCCTGTGACCATCAGTATTGGACTGGGCCGCGGCGGTAAAAACCTGACTCAGACAGAGCAGCTGGCCATCGAAGCGTTGGACTTGGCTCTGGGTCGCGGCGGAGATCAGGTGGTGCTGAAATCGCCTGAAAAAATAGAGTACTACGGCGGTAAGGCTCAGGCAGTGGAAAAAGGTAACAAGGGCAAAGCCCGTATAGTTGCTCATGCTCTGATACGCCTGATGGACCAGGCTTCGAAAGTCATCGTCATGGGTCATGCAAATCCGGACATGGACTCTTTCGGTTCGGCCATCGGCGTTTATCGCTTTGCCATGCAGCGTGGCAAGGAAGCCCATTTGGTTCTGAACTACTACAACGAGACCCTGACGGAAATCGTAAATCAGGCCGTAAGTTCAGAGCTTTACGACTTTATCAAAACCGAAAAAGCATTGGCTTTAGTCAATGAAAAGACGCTTCTTGTTATCGTGGATACACACAGGCCTTCATACGTGGAGTCGCCTGAGCTTTTGGAAAAAGCAAAGGAACTGGGTAGCGACATTGCCATCATCGACCACCACAGAAGAGCGGAAGACGCTATCCAGGGCGCAGCTCTTCCATATATGGAATCTTATGCATCTTCGGCATCCGAGCTGATAGCCGAAATGCTTCAATATGTGACGGATAAGAAAAATCCGATTACAAAATTCGAAGCGGAAGCAATGCTGGCAGGCATCACGGTAGACACCAACAGCTTTGCCGTGAAGACCGGCGTGCGTACTTTCGAGGCGGCGGCATGGCTCAGAAGAGCCGGTGCGGACACTGCCACCGTAAAGCGTTTCTTCCAGATGAATTCACAAGCCTTCATGCTGAGAGCCAAGTGCGTGGCCAACGCCAGATTCCTTTCTGACGGAGCCATCGCCATTTCCGTGCTGGAAGGCAAGCATGTGGATGCGCAGATTCTGGACTCGCAGGCGGCAGATGAACTTTTGGATGTTCGTGGCGTTAGGGCCAGCTTTGTAGTGGGTACCACATCCAAGGGAAGGACCGTAGTCAGCGCCAGATCTCTGGGGCAGATCAATGTTCAGGTGATCATGGAAGCAATGGGCGGCGGCGGTCATTTGACCACAGCGGGAGCCCAGTCAGATCTTCCGCCGGAAGAAACGGTGGACAGGATCCTCGAGGTGCTTCTTGAAAAAGGCCACATTACGCCTGCAGACATGGGCATAGAAGAAACCATGGAAGAAAGAGAAATCGCCGATGCGGCCAAGGAAGAAGAGGCTGTTATCGCAAGAGGCGGCGAGTCTTTCATCAAGATGGACGCGGAGCAGGTGGAAGAAACCTTGGCTGAAATCCAAAATGAAGCCGGACGCGAAAATCTTATCAGAAAAGCGGCGGAAAGCGCCGAAGCTGAAGAGGAAAAATAAAGCAAACTTGGAATATATGGCAACAATTTGCCAAATCAAAAAACGGAGGGGAAAGTAATGATAGTAATACTTGAAAAGGATGTAAAAGGTACCGGCAAGGCCGGTGAAATAGTGAAGGTTTCCGATGGTTATGCACGCAACATGCTGCTGCCGAGAGGTCTGGCCAAGGAGGCAACGGACGGAAATGTCCGCTCTCTCGAAAAGGCCAAGGCTATGGAAGCCGAGAAAAGAGCAGCTGAAAAGGCTGCAGCTGAAGCCAAGGCAGCTCAGCTTGAAAAAGTTACCACAGAGATCAAGACCAAGGGCGGCGAAGGAGGAAGACTCTTCGGTTCCATTACTTCCAAAGATGTGGCGGAAGCATTGGAGCAGCAGCACAAGATTAAAGTGGACAAGAAAAATATCGTAATGGACGGCCCGATAAAAAATGAAGGTGAATATCAGCTGGAAGTAAAGCTTTTCCAGGGTGTGAAGGGCGTTTTGAAGGTAAATGTAACTATTCAGTAAGATAGGGCAAGGAGTATTTTATGCAGGAAAGAATTCCTCCTCATAGCGAGGATGCGGAAAAATCAGTGCTTGGCGCAGCCATGCTGGACAAAGACGCTCTCCTCGATGTGTTGGAAGTGGTAAAGCCGAGAGATTTTTACAGTGCAATGCACAGGGAAATCTTTTTGGCCATCACCGAGCTTCATCAGAAAGCAAGCCCGGTGGATACTCTCACAGTTTGTGAAGAGCTGAAAAAAAGAGGTGCGCTGGAAATGGCCGGCGGCTCTGCCTATGTGGCATCCCTGGCATCTTTTGTTCCCAGCACTGCCAATGCCAAAGAATACGGGAAAATCGTGGCGGAAAGGGCAGTACTTCGAAACCTGATCTCCACGTCAGATGATATTATCAGCAAATGCTATGCCGGAGATACTAATGCCGAGACTATTTTGGACTATGCGGAAGGCGGTATATTCAGCATTTCACAGGGGAGACAGTACAAGGAACTGGCCTCTTTAAGCGATATCATTGATATCAATATGGATATTATCGACAAGATCAGCCAGATGGATGGCGAAATTGTAGGCGTGACTTCCGGTTTTACGGATCTGGACAAGATGCTGAACGGTTTTCAGAAGTCGGACCTGGTAATCATCGCGGCGCGACCTGCCATGGGAAAGACTGCTTTTGCGCTGAATATCGCTCAGCAGGCAGCCCTCAAAGGCAAGGCCACGGTCCTCATCTTTTCTTTGGAAATGTCCAAGGAGCAGCTGGGCGCAAGAATGATTTCCATGGAGTCGAGGGTGGAAAGCGGCAAACTGGCAAAAGCCGACCTGAATACCAAAGATTGGGAAGATATCAATGTGGCATGTGACAGGCTGAGCGGAGCGAGCATTTTTATTGATGACACTCCGGGCATCAGCATGATGGAAATAAAAAATAAATGCCGCCGTCTCAAGGCAGAAAAAGGCCTGGATATGGTCGTTGTAGACTATCTGCAGCTCATGAGCACGACGGGACGCAGCGAAAACAGACAGCAGGAAATTTCCACATTATCCAGATCCCTCAAGCTTCTGGCAAGAGAGCTGGATGTGCCGGTTTTGGTGCTTTCACAGCTTTCCCGTGCCGTGGAGTCAAGAAACGATCACAAGCCGATGCTTTCGGACCTTCGAGAGTCCGGTTCCATCGAGCAGGATGCGGATATAGTAATTTTCCTGTACAGAGACGATTATTACACCAAAGAAAATTCCCAAAAGCCGGGCATTTGCGATGTCATCGTGGCTAAAAACCGTCGTGGCGAGACCAGAACCGTGGAACTGACCTGGCTGGGCAAATACACCAAGTTTGCGGACAAGGCCAGCGACGCCTTTATGGGAAATATGGATCAGCAATAAAATGCGAATGAATTTTACGTATGCAAAAACTAAAAATTGGTATCTGAAGGATACGGCCATAGAAAATATCTTCATCGGCGAATATATGGCGCCGGCCAAAGGGGACTATGTGAAGGTATACCTGCTGGCACAGATGTATGCGGCAAATGGCGCTTCGGAGGAACCGCGTATTTTTGCAAATCAGCTTTTGCTTTCGCAGGAGACTGTGGATGAGGCCTGGGAATACTGGGAAAAATGCGGGCTTGTGGAGCGAATTTTCAAAGGCGAAAAAGAGGACGGATATGACATCCGGTTCTTAAGCCCGCGGGAAGCTCTCTATTGCGGCAAAGATGCGAAAAATACTTCAAAGGCCGGGGATGCAGAGAAAAAGAACGCGACAGGAACAAAAAAATCTTCCGTTGCGGACCGACTTGTGGACACCGAGCTCAAAGACCTTTTTGCGGCCATCCAGGAAATTCTGGGCAGGCCCATCACTCCGATGGAATGCGAAACTGTCGGTAATTGGCGCAGCGACTATGCAGCCAGCAGCGAGATGATACTCTATGCATACAGCTATTGTGTAAATATCCTGGGCAAGGAAAGCATACGTTATATCGATGCGGTGGTACGCGCCTGGGCAGGCAAGGGTCTGACAGATACCGAAAAAATTGAAAAATACCTCGACGAAGTCGAAAATCGGCACAGCTTGCACCGCAGAATTTTCAAGGCTCTTGGATTTATGAGAAATCCGACGGAGGCTGAAGAAGGCATTATGGACAGCTGGTTTAACGATGGCGGCTTTTCGCTGGAAGAGATTCTGGATGCATGCACTGCTACCAGCGGCATTTCCAACCCGAACATCAGATATGTGGATAAGGTGCTGGAGGGGAGGCGCAAAGAAGGCAAAGCCGGAAAACCGGCCCCTGCCGACGAGGTGGCCGTTTCCAGAAAAGTGGTCATCGAATATTACGAATATCTGAGGCAAAAGGCTTCGGATGAGGCCAAAGCCAGAAGAGCAGAGGTTTATGCAAAAGTTCCGAAGATAGGGGAGCTTCAGAACGAATTGAAAGAAATCGTGCCGCAGATATCCAAGGCGCTTATCAGGAAAAACAAGGAGGAAAGCAGTCGCCTCAGAGAGAGATGTGATGCCATCCTTGAGGAAAGCAACAAGCTTTTGAAAAAGGCGGGATTTTCGGAAGATTACCTGGAAGACCGCTACTATTGCGATGAATGTAAGGATACGGGATTTAGAGAAACAGGAGAAAAATGCTCGTGCTATGAAAAGAGGATGAGCGAAGCGAAACAATGGCAAAAATCTTTAGCAAATTAGGAAAAGACAAAAAAATAAAGAAAAAGCCACAGACCGAGGGTCTTGAAACAGAGAACGGCCTTCAAGAGGAAGAGGCTTCCCATACTCCCGCCCAGCAGAAAAGGCGTGAGGAGTTTTTGGCTGCCATCAGCAAGGGTCATGACCTGCCTTCGGAATATGAAGGTCTTACCAAAGATGTCGCCAGAGAGCAGCTGCGAAAGCACATAGAAGAAAAACTCAACAAAGTCAGCGTGAGCGAGACTTCGGGCGAGGATGAGCTGAAACGCATCAGCGAAGAAAAAGAGCGGCAGCGTCAGGAGCTGGCAGCCCGCAAATCTTCCAGAAGGAAGAAAAGGGACATGGTTCAGGAGAAAAAGCCGGAAGAAGAGCCGGTGGTGACAGAAAGCGGAATTTTCGCAGTTTATAATGAACCGGAGCCGGAAAAAACGCCTTCGCCTTCTATCGAACATGTGGTACCGCGCGATACGGTGCAGCTGCGCGTGAAAAAGCAGCAGGAGGAAGAACTGGAAAAGCTGGAGCAGCAGAAGATGGCAGAAGCGGAGACGGGCGAACAGCTGGAAGGTCAGGTGTCTTTCAAGGATATGGAAGAATACCCGGCACTTGAAAAAAAGCCGCAGGAGACCGAAATCGAAAATGCGCCGGACATTGTGGAACAGACTTACACCGAGCTGATTGAACAGCAGGAGGATCTCTTCGACAAAGTGGTAGTGGCAGTCAAGAAATTTTCAATCGAAAGTTTCAGAGTGGCCAAGACCTTTATCCATACAATTGCGTATTTTGTAACAGGCATCTTTGAAGTGCAGCAGAAACGGCCGGATCAGTCGCATCAGCTTGCCATGAAATTTGACGGCAGCGAAGCGACTCTCTCGGATGAGTCCCGCAGCAAGGTTCAGGCAAAGCTGCGAGCCGTAAAAACAAAGCTGGCGACTGCCGAAAAGACTTTTTCGGACAAGATGGCCCGCTGGATTAATCGCGTGGATGTGAAGCAGGACGAAAACGCCAAGAAAGCCGAAGAAGTGGTATATATCGGCAGCATGAAGGCACACCGCCTTCGTCACTGGATGGATGTACACAAGCGCGGTCTTTTGATGATTTTTGC
>CAMPBN010000003.1 GCA_946638265.1 uncultured Bacillota bacterium | reverse complement strand
TCTTCTCAGCTCCTGAACCTGCGCCTCGCGGTCCTTCAAATCTGCGCTTCCTCGAACCAGAATCCCGAGCATTCTCAACCGCTCGCAACTCCTCCGCCCGCGGCCTCGCAGTCCTTCAAATCTGCGCTTCCTCGAGCCTGAATCCCGAGCCTTCTCAACCGCTCGCAACTCCTCCACCCGCGCCCTCGCGATTCTTCTCAGCTCCTGAACCTGCGCCTCGCGGTCCTTCAAATCTGCGCTTCCTCGAGCCCGAATCCTGTGCCTTCTCAACCGCTCGCAACTCCTCCACCCGCGCCCTCGTCACTCTCCACAACTTAATAGTAAACCCGAAAGTGCCCGATGTCAACAAAAATTTAGCACTCATCTCTATAGAGTGCTAATAATTTTTGTTTCCCTCCTTCCCCGCGGCCCTTTTCCCTCAATTTCTCGTTTTTGCTCTTTAAGGGCTCCTATTTTTCGGATTTACAGAGAAAGTTTTCATTTCGCACCTTTTCTCCGTAATCGTTACAGAGAGAGCTCCCTTGCATCCACCTTTCTCTGTAAATCCCGCATTTTGCAGTGCCGCCGGCCGCAAGATTTGTAAGTTTTACAGAGAAACTGCCCTTCTCTCCTGTTTTCTCTGTAAAACTCTCCTCTAAAGAATTCCCCCGCGCCGGAAAAAAGAAAAAATTACAGAGAAAAGCCCATTTGGGAGTTCTTTCTCTGTAATTTTTACACTATTACCTAAAGCTGTATTGATTTAGCTGAATTCCGCCCGGCAATTTCCCTCTTTCCCCCGTGTTTAAACTGCCGCCATCTGCCAATACGCGAGGAAATTGCCGCAGCATGAAAATTCTACGCGCGCCAGGCTTTTGTAAGCTCGCGGATGAGTCCGTCGATGGCTTTTAGCGGCAGCTGGTGGTAGTAGAGCACGATATCTGTTTTGGAAGCCTCCTCAGACTCCGTATCCGCATACTTCGATACCGGCACCGCCTCTATCTTGAGTTTCGCTGCTTCCCTGCAAAGCTCGTCGCCTGATTTTGGCGATCTGACTTTTACTATCATATTAAGGCCGGACTTGGCGGATTCAATTTCCACGAAGTCCTGCCCGTAGACTTCCACTGCCTTGCTCGTGGCCTGAAGTTTCTGGCCATAGAGGTTTCGCAGCTTGCGAATGCCGGTCTGGTAATAGCCCTGGCTCATGAAAAGTGCCAATGTCAACTGCTCCATCTTCGAGCAGGTCTGTGTATAGCCTGCCGTCAAGTCAGAAAAGCTCTCTGCCAGCTGCGGTGGCAATACCATATAACTGATTTTGACTGCAGGGAAGAGCGTGGACGAAAACGAGCCCAAATAAATCACCCTGTGGCTCTGATCCAAGCCCTGCAACGCCGGCACCGGGCGCCCGAAATAGCGCAGCTCGCTGTCGTAGTCGTCCTCGATGATCAGGCTGTCATTGCGGCGAGCCCATTCCAGCAACTCCAAACGGCGCCCCACGGGCATCACCGCTCCCGTCGGAAACTGGTTGGACGGGCAGACATAAACCGCCGAACGGATATTGGCCGGAAGGCCCGAAATATCTATGCCGTCAGCCCCGACATTTACAGGAGAAATCACAAAGCCACTATCCTTTAATATGTTTTTCACAGGCAGATAGCCCGGTTCCTCCACCGCCACGTGGCCGATGCCCATGCGGTGCAGGATACGCGAGATGTGCAGAGTGGTCTGCTGGGTGCCGGCTGCGATGATAATTTGGTCTTTGGTGCAAAAGACTCCACGAGAGCGGTAAATGTAGCCTGCGATTTCACTGCGCAGTGCTTCCTCGCCGCGCGGGTCCGACTCGAAAGTAAGCAGCGGCGCGAACTCCGAGAGCACGCGGCCCGCACAGGTTTTCCACTTGCCAAAATCGAAGCAGGCCGGGTCGCACAGGTGCGGCCGCGGGGCCCGGCGCATTATGTCTTCTGCCACCCCCACCCGCGGGATCGCGTACGCGCCGGCGCGCCCAACCTCCGCAACTTCGGCGCCGGTCTCTGCGCCTCCGAACCTTACATCCCGATCCGTCGCGCCCTCCGCAAAGTACCAGTTCTCGCCGCTCCGGGCGCCGCCATCCCCAAGGCTCCCACCCCTTGGCAGGCTTTGCACCCAAGCCCCGGGCCCCGCCGTGCTCTCGGAGTGCGCCGTAGACGGCCCCTCTGTTACATAGCTCACGTCACTCACAAAGTAACCTGCCTGGGGCCGTGAATATATGTAGCCTTCCACCTGCAGCTGGCTGTAGGCCTCGCCCGCCGTAGTCACCGAGATTCCCAGATCTCTCGCCAGCTTCCGGAGGGAAGGCAGCTTTTCTCCCGCCTGCATCTCGCCACTCAGTATGGCGCGGGAGATATATTCGTAAAGCTGTTGATATTTCGGTTTCTGCGAGTCGATTTCAAATTGTATCATTACAGGTTTCATTATAGTCTCCTTTTCAATCTACAATTGCGTTATTTTTAAGTGCGAGGGGCACTGTAGGACCTGAAAATTTACTTTTTTCATTTTGAGGTCCCTCTTCCTTGCTCTCCCGTCCCTTTTCTTTTCAAAAATGTAAATTTTTGTGTATTTGCTAAGCGGAGGCGGGACCCCATCCTAATCTTTTTCGCCGCTGAGGTCCCTACTTTTGCTTAAAACCCGCTTTCCCTATCGTTTTTGCTCTAACTTACATTTTTAGGAGGGACCTCACATCAGGTTTTTTTAATTTTCAGGTCCCTTTTGCCGGGAAACAGGCAAAATCCATAAAAACCTTTCTCATTTTTGCCCCGTAGGGGACCTGGAATTCAGGTTTTTGTATCTTTGGGTCCCCATATTAAAATTTTATTCCCATTTTCTGCAATATATAGTTTTATTTAGCTGGTAGCCCGCCGACCGCCACGCTCCCTCATAATTTCCAGTTGCAATGTTGAAAATTTATGCCTTAAACCCGCCTTTTACTTCTTTTAAGGCATAAATTTCATATAACCATCGGTCCTCTTCTTAAAACCCAACAAGATTTCATGACTTAAACCGCTGTTTATGTTCGTTTGAGTCATAACTCAAGTCTTCCAACTGGAAATTTCGGTGAATTATCGCGGAAATTTATGGCTCAAACCAAGGCTTGCGCTCGTTTAAGTCATACTTTTCGTGCAGCCACGGAAAATCGCCGCATCTGCAGGCTCCGAGCGTATGCTGTGCTGCGAGCTGCAGCCGCGGGAAATCGCCGTATCTGCCGGTTCCGAGCGCATATGGCTGCAGGATTTGTTGCGGCCACAGGGATTGCTGCAACTGCCGGATTTGTTGCGACTACTATGTTGAAGCTATGGCAGCGGCTGCAACTGTACTGATAACAGTATAGCACTTTTTGCCTGCTTTTCCACCAAATCCGCAAAATTCCAGCGATTTTCGCAGAATCCGCCAAAACTGTACTCTAAAAAAATATCGAAACTGCATATTTTAAGGTGTGCAGTCGTGTGCTATTATATACTTACAGATAAGGGTTAAATTGTAAGCCGCGCAACAATTATGATTTCCAAAGCGCGCAGCACCATAAAATTGTAAGCCGTGCAGCAATTACGATTTCCAAGGCGCGCTACACCGCGCAGGAATTTGCAAACCGCGCGGCGCCATCAATTTGCAATCCTGCGCAGTTCCGAAATCAAACGATAGTATGTTACATATAGAAAAGGGGAATTTCTCATGAAAGAAATCAAACAGACAAATGAATTGGTAATGACCGCCATGATGATGTGCCTGGTTCTCCTGGCCACCACCCTGGTCCGCATCCCGATGCCGGGCACCGGCGGATATATACATATGGGCGACGCCATGATTTTCCTGGCCGTGGTCAAGCTCGGACGTCACAAAGGCGCTCTGGCCGCTGCTCTGGGTTCTTCCCTGGCAGACCTGCTGGCCGGCTACGCTGTCTGGATTCCGTGGACCTTTGTCATCAAAGGCGGCATGGCACTGATCTTCTCGTTCTTCATTTCGGAGCACGAAAAATCAAGCCGCAAGTTCTACGAAGTCCTCGGCATGGTTCTCGCCGGCCTCTTCATGACCGCCGGATATTTCGCAGCCGAAGGCGTCATGTATGGCAACTGGCTGGCAGCAGCCATCAGTGCTCCGTGGAATGTGCTTCAGTTCACCGTCGGCATGCTGGTAGCGGTAGCTCTCCAAAAAGCCATCGCCAAGGCCATGCCACACGCCACCCCCCGGAGCCACTAAAAATAATCATACGAAATAAGCGAGGCGCCAACCTCGCTTTTTTGGTATACTTTATCCCCGCTCACGTTTTCCCATAGCAGTTGCATTTTCGCGGCTTTTTTTGTATAATTTCTTCTATACATCAGCACACATTTTCACGGAATTCGGTAAATATCGGTCTGTTCCCACAAGAAACTTTCCGGCTCGCCGATTCCTTATTTACATACGGAGATTTCTATGACTGTAATCATACAACTCGGACTACTCATACTCGGCTTCGTGCTCCTGGTAAAGGGCGCCGACTTTTTCGTCGACGGTGCCGCCGGCATCGCCTCACGCCTGGGCATCCCGGAGCTGGTCATCGGCCTCACCATCGTGGCCATGGGCACCAGTGCTCCCGAAGCCGCCGTCAGCATCACTGCCGCTTTCAAAGGCAACGCAGACATCGCAATCGGCAATGTCTGTGGCAGCAATATCCTGAACATCTTGGTGATACTGGGCATTTCTGCTCTTTTTGTAGCCATCCGCGTCGCCAATTCCACCATCAAATACGAGATTCCTTTCATGCTCCTGATTTCCTGCCTCTTTCTGGCACTGGGTTTTGACGGAGTCGTGGACAGAATCGACGGGGTGGTACTTTGGATTTGCTTTTTAATCTATCTCGGCTACCTCTTTATCATGACTAAAAACAGCGAACAGCCGAAAACCGAAGAAGGTCCCACCATCCCGATGGCTGTGCTTTACACGTTGATCGGGCTGTTTATGATAGTTTTCGGCAGCGACACCACAGTGGATGCGGCTTCCGAGCTGGCCCGCGTCATGGGCATGAGCCAGAGATTTATCGGACTCACCATCGTAGCCCTTGGCACTTCACTGCCGGAACTGGCCACTTCCGTTTCTGCCGCCCGCAAAGGCAATGCAGACATCGCTATCGGCAATATCGTCGGTAGCAATATATTCAACATCCTGTTCGTACTGGGCACTTCAGCTCTGATCATACCGATAAATTTCGCGCCGGTATTCCGCATCGATGCAGGGGTGGTAATCATTTCAGCCCTGCTCCTGCTGCTTTGCTCGCTGAACAAGCGTCTGGGCAGGCGTTCCGGAGTTATCATGCTGGCATTCTACGCAGCTTATTTTGTCTTCGTGGTTCTGGACGTGAACGTCCCGGCCCTGCCGTTTTAAGTAAGGAGAAAATTAATGACTAGAATGAAAGGCTTTATAAAAAGACATCGAGTATTATCTGTAATTTTAGCGGTTTTATTGGTCCTGTGGACATTCTACTATCCGCTTCAGAGGATTACCGCGACGCATGCGCTGAACAGATATCTGATCGAGCGCGGCGTGACCGCGGAGGATATCTGCAAAGTCCAGACCATGGGCGACTTCAAACGTGGCGGATACAACATGTGCGTGAAATTTGAAGCCGAGAAGGACTTGGTTTACAGCTATTGGTACGGTTACTACGGGTATTGGTGCTCCGGCTATTTACACAAAGAAGAAATAACTGTGAACAAGAGCACGAATGAACTCTTTGGCGGAAAAGATGTAAACTATGTAGAAAACGCCGACTCCATAGTAACTCTGTTTGAGGAAAGACATCAACATACAGAAAAAATCAAGTACGGCTTCGGAGACTTGGTAAAAGATATCTTTACTATAAAGATGCTTTTCAGGGCAGAGCATTTCCCTATTTACCCCTGGGACATCTTTGGCCTGGATATTTTGCTGACATTCTCAGCGCCCCTAATACTTCTCCTCGCTTTGGCCATCAAAGAAAAACTGGATCAGGCACGTGCCTAACCCAGCATCTGGGCGCGGTACAGCGCCGCGTATTTGCCGTCGGCAGCCATGAGTTCTTCGTGGGTGCCGATTTCTTTTACATATCCGTCTTCGATCAGCACCACACGGTCGGCGCCTTTGATGGTGGCCAGGCGGTGCGCGATAATCAGCGTAGTTCTGCCCTCAGCCAGCTTGTCCAGCGACCTGCGGATCGACTCTTCCGTAATGGAATCCAGCGCCGAAGTCGCTTCGTCCAGGATCAGTATCGGCGGGTTCTTCAAGAATATCCTCGCGATGGAAATCCTCTGCTTTTGACCGCCCGAAAGCAACGTGCCACGCTCTCCCACATAAGTGTCAAACCCGTCCGGCATCTCCATGACTTCATCGTAAATCTCAGCCCGGCGAGCCGCCTCATAGACTTCCTCTTCAGTGGCATCCGGTCTGCCGTATCTGATATTCTCAAAAATCGTATCCGCAAAAAGGAACACTTCCTGCTGCACTATGCCTATGCTTCTGCGCAGCGAGCTCTTGGTCAGACTCCGCACATCGTGCCCGTCGATGCTGATGCTGCCCGACGTCACATCGTAGAATCTTGGAATCAGCTGGCAAAGCGTAGTCTTGCCGCCTCCCGAATGTCCCACCACTGCCACGCTCTCACCTGCAGCGATATGCAGATCCACGTCGTTTAATACGTCGGGATTGGTCGCGTAAGAAAATCCCACATGGTCTATATCCACTTCGCCGCGGACATCGGAAAGTGCCACCGCATCAGGCGCCTCCTTCACTCCCGGCTCTTTTCGCATTATCTCCACGAATCTCTTGATCCCCGCAAAACCCGACACGAAAATTTCCGCAAACATGCCCAATCTCCTGATCGGCGAAATGAAAGACGCGATATACAGGCTGAAGACGATGAGCTCCACATAGTCCAGCTCACCCGTCATGATCAGATATCCGCCAAGCGCGATAACCGCCACCTGCAGCGCGCAGAGCGCAAATTCCAGATTGGCCGAGAAAATGCCCATCGCCTTGAAATAGTCGCCCTTGGAATTTCTGTATTTGAAGTTCGCTTCCGCGAATCTTTCGTAGTCCACATCGTGATTGTCAAAAGCCTTGCTGGTCTTCATGCCCGAAAGCGAGCTTTCGATGGAAGCGTTGATATCCGCCAGCTTTGATTTCACGCGGGCAGAAGTGGTCAGGAAATTTTTGCGGCACATCAGTATGATAAACGCAAAAATCGGCACCATGGCTCCGATCAGGAGCGCCAGCTTCCACTGGATGGTGAACATTACGATCAGAGCGCCCACCACCGTCACCGTGGAAATCAAAAGATCTTCCGGGCCGTGATGCGCCAGCTCCGTTATCTCAAAAAGGTCGCCGGTCAGCCTGCTCATCAGCTTGCCGGTTCTGTTTTCGTCATAAAAATCATATTCCAGATCCTGCAGATGCAGGTAAAGATCCTCGCGGATATCCGTCTCCACCCGGACGCCGAAAAGGTGCCCCAGATAAGTGATGACATATTGGAGTATCGCGCGCAGCACAAAAAATCCCAGGCACACCGCCATCAGGATAAAGAAAAATCGAAATGCCCTGTTTGGCAAAAGTTCATACATGCAGTAGCGTGTCACCAGCGGGAAAGCCACATCGATGGCCGCTACCGTGAATGCACAGCACATATCCAACAGGAACAATGCTTTGTGCCTGCGAAAGTATGACAAAAATATCTTCAATTTTGATCCGTTAAAATCTATGGCTGATTTGCGCCCCGGTTCTTTCATGTCTGTCCTCCGTGCCCTACACATTGAATTTTCAACCGCTTTCATTATACACTTTTTCACTTCCCTTGCCAAACACCTTCTATTATAGTATAATTCATTCGTTTGAGGCTGTTTTCGGCAATTGCCGAATTCAAAAGCCTCCACCAAGAAAGGAAAAAGAAAGTGCCAAGCAATACCAAGAATTCCAAGCCGAAGCGCCGCTGGGGCGACCGCAAGGACGGACAGCTGGTCCGCAACGTGGACGGTTCCCACTTCATCATGCCGCTGATCTTCCCGAACAGGGCAGACAACGAGGCGTTCATCAGCGAAACCTTCGACCTGACCAATCTGAACAAATTTCTGGAAAAGAAAAATGCGGACAATCCGGATTACAAATACAACCTCTTTCAGGTGCTGATCGCAGCCATATTGAAAACGCTGACATTGCGGCCGTATATGAACCGCTTCGTAGCCAACGGCAGCATCTATCAGCGCAACGAAATTTCCGCTTCATTTGTTGTAAAAAAGCAATTCTCCGACAAGGGGGAAGAAGCTCTTGCCATCATCCGCGCCAATCCGAACGACACTCTGGAGACAGTGCATGAATATGTGAAAAATCAGGTGACTTCCTGCCGCAGCGACAAGCTGGATCCTTCCATGGACGCCATCAATGTGTTCAACCACATGCCGCGCTGGCTGGGCAAAGCCATCGTAAGATTTTTCTGTGTGCTGGACAAATACGGCAAGGTTCCGCAGTCTCTCATCGAAAGCGATCCTTACTATTCCAGCGTAATCCTGACAAACCTGGGCTCCATCAAGCTGCACTCCGGCTACCACCACCTGAGCAACTGGGGTACCGCTTCCGTTTTCGTCATCGTGGGTGAGAAAAAGCCGCGTCCGTTCAGATTGGAGGACGGCAGTGTGGAGATGAGGGATTCCGTAGATCTCGGGCTTACCGTAGACGAGCGCATCGGCGACGGCTACTATTTCAGCAAGACTGTGCGCCTGCTCACCAAGCTCATCGAAAATCCGGAGCTTTTGGAAGATACTTTGGATACACCGGTAGAATACTAGGTTCTGCCGTTTTGAAATTGCCGGTCGCCGGCAAAGCATAAGAAGGAAAAGGTAATATAAATGAAGTTTGAGAATGAAAAAAACATTGTCAAGACTCCCTGGGAGCCGTTCATGGGCGATGTCCCAATGCATCTGGACTATTTCGAAGGTTCCATGTTCGAAGCAGTGGAACGCATGGCTGAGAAGTATCCAAACCACGTGGCTTTCACCTTTATGGGACGCCACACCACCTACAAGCACATGGTGGCGCAAATTGAAAAATGCGCCCGCTCGCTGAAAACCATCGGTATTCGTCAGGGCGACAAGGTCACCATTGCCATGCCAAACTGCCCACAGGCCATCTTTATGTTCTACGCAGTCAACCTGGTGGGCGGCATAGCCAATATGATTCACCCGCTTTCTGCGGAAAAGGAAATCGAATTTTATCTGAACGAGTCCAAATCCGTAACAGCCGTGACTCTGGACCAGTTTTACCACAAATTTGAGCACATCAGGCAAAACACCGGGCTGGTGAATATCGTTATCGCCAGCATCCGCGATGAACTTTCGCGCCCGATCCTGGCAGGCTATATGCTGACAGAAGGCCGCAAGGTCGCCAAAATCCCTGCCGATGCGCCTGTTATCCGCTGGAACCAGTTTATAGGCCTGGGAAGATTTTGCTTCTACAACTACAAAGTCAAGACCGGCTACCACGACCCAGCCGTTATCCTCTATTCGGGAGGCACCACCGGCAAGACCAAGGGCATCGTGCTTTCCAACGGCAATTTCAACGCCATGGCTCAGCAGATCGTAGCCACCAACCCGATGTTCCGTCCGGGAGACCGCATGCTTTCGGCAATGCCGCTTTTCCACGGATTCGGTCTTGGGGTCTGCATCCATTCCATGCTGGCTAACGGCGGGCACTGCATCCTGGTGCCGCGTTTCACGGCCAAAAGCTATGCAAAGCTGATCACCAAGTACAAATGCAACTTCATCGCCGGCGTACCGACGCTCTATGAAGCGCTGCTGCGCCTTCCATCCATGGGCAAGGCAAACCTTTCCAGCCTGAAAGGCGTTTTCTCGGGCGGAGATTCGCTTTCGGTGGAGCTGAAGAAGAAATTTGACACCTTCCTGTACGACCATAACGCATCCATTCAGGTGCGCGAAGGCTACGGCGCCACAGAGACCGTTACAGCCTGCTGCCTGACGCCGATCACCATGGCCAAGGAAGGCTCCATCGGTATCCCGTTCCCGGATACATATATCAAGATTGTGAAGCCGAACACGGACGAAGAGCTGCCTTACGGCGAAGAAGGCGAAATCCTGCTGGCAGGGCCTACCGTAATGCAGGAATATGCCGGCCAGCCTGAAGAAACGGCCAACACGCTGAGAAAGCACGCCGACGGCCTGACCTGGGTCTACACAGGCGACCTGGGCGTCATGGACAATCAGGGCTTCGTATATTTCAAGGGCCGCGCCAAGAGGATGATCATCTCATCCGGATACAACATCTATCCGGCACAGCTTGAAAATATTCTGGATGCGCACGAAGATGTGCAGATGTCATGTATCATCGGCGTTCCGGACACTTACAAAATGCACAAAGTCAAGGCTTTTGTCATGCTGAAACAGGGAGTTCCGGCAAATGATGAAACAAAAGAAAAGCTTCTGGCTTATTGCAAGAAAAACATCGCAAAATACGCAATGCCTTACGATATCGAATTCCGCGCCGAGCTGCCGAAAACTCTGGTGGGCAAAGTGGCCTACCGCCAGCTGGAAGAGGAAGAGGCTGCCCGCGAGAAAGCAGCCAAAGAGGCTATGCTGGTATAGCCGCACCGGCTCCTGCAATTTGCAAGATACACAAAAAGCGAGGAAAACCCTCGCTTTTTTATTGCCGTTTTTTCTACACCAGTACTTTCGATAAAAACTCTTTGGTCCTCTGATTTTGCGGATGATTCAGGACTTCGTCGGGTTTGCCGCTTTCGGCTATGACCCCGCCATCCATAAAAAGAACTCTGGAACTGACTTCCCTGGCAAATCCCATTTCGTGGGTGACGATCACGGAAGTCATTCCTTCTTTTACCAGGTCTTTAATTACATCCAGCACTTCGCCCACCATCTCAGGGTCCAGTGCCGATGTAGGTTCATCGAAAAGCATCACGTCCGGTTCCATAGCCAGCGCGCGCACGATAGCCAGCCTCTGTTTCTGTCCTCCCGAAAGGCGTTTCGGATACTCAGCCGCTTTGTCCGCCAGCCCCACCCGGGCCAGCAGCTCCCTTGCCTGATCTGCCGCCTCGGCCTTACTGCGTTTTTTCAAAAGTACCGGCGCCAGTGTAATATTATCCAGCACTGTCAGATGTGGAAATACATTGAAATGCTGGAATACCATCCCCATCTTCTGCCGATGGATATTGATATCCACATCCTTTTCGGTGATGTCCACGCCCTCAAAGATTATGTGTCCCCCGCAGGGTTTTTCCAACAGGTTGAGGCAGCGCAGGAAAGTGCTCTTGCCGCCGCCTGACGGGCCTATAACGGAGACTGCCTCTCCTTTTTTTATGTGCTCGCTGACGCCTTTCAGCACCTGCAGCGGCTCGCTTTTCTTGACTTCAAAGCTTTTGGTCAATTCTACGGTCTTAATCATTTTCCTTCAGTCTCCTCTCAAATGCGTTAAGCAGCTTGCTGAGCACGAAAGTCAGCAGGAAATAGAGCGCTCCCACTATGAAAAGACATTCCATGGTGAGGTAAGTCGCGCCTTTCACTTTCAGATAAGACGTCATCAGCTCTCCCACGAAAAATGTGGATGCCAGCGAAGTCTCTTTGATGATGGTGATAAATTCGTTCCCCAGCGCCGGCAGGATGTTTTTGGTGGCCTGCGGTATGATGATCTTCACCATGGTCTGACCGGCCGAAAGGCCCAGGCTTCTGGCTGCCTCCGTCTGCCCCGGATCCACCGCCTGAATCCCGGACCTGAAGACTTCGGAAAGATAAGCCGCCGAATTTACGATCAGCGCCACGGAGATGCTGAAAAAGTCACTTACCGGAAACGGCAAAAGCTGCGGCACCAGGAAATATCCTACATAGAGCTGGAGCAACATCGGAGTGCCTCTGACCACTTCCACGATAGCTATCACCAGCCAGCGCAGCGGAGCGATGCGGGACATGCGGCCTAGACAAAAGACCATTCCCAGCACCGCACCCAGCGCCACCGTAATGGCGGAAAGGAGCAGTGTATACCCCACGCCGGTGATCAGGAAGACGTCCCAATACTCCGACATTATCTTTATCACGTTCGAAACATATTCACCCATTCTTTATATCCTACTCTTCCACGTTTCCTTCATCGTCGTAGGTAACATCTGCCGCTGTGTCGATGCCGGCCATTTCCTGAGCCTTGGCATACCACTCTGCATAGTAGCCGTTTTCATAGGCCTTTGCCAGCAGCTCGTTAACCTTTGCCAAAAGCTCGTCGTCGCCCTTCTTCAGGAGTATTACGTTGTTTTCGGCCGCTTCATCTATCTCAAACATGAAGCCCGAAAATCCCAGAGTATCGTTGTTGGCGATGATAGCCTCGCCATTGCCGTTAGCTACAGCCAGCGCATCGATGTTTCCTGCCCTGAGTGCTTCCACTGCTGTGCCGATGTCGCCAAACTCCTTGATTTTGGTCGTCTTCGGCAACTTGGATGTGCAAAGATTCATCTGCAAAGACGCGGTTTGCGCGCCTACCGTGAGATTCGCGAAATCCTCGGCCTTGGTGAATTTGCCGGCATTCTCAGCCTTCACGATAATGGCTTGCTTTGTTTCATTTTCGCCTGCATAGTAGTAGTCCGACAGGTTGAAATTCTCAGCTCTTTCCGGCGTGTAGGAATATCCGGAGATGGACATATTTACCTTGCCGCTCTGAACAGCTGCCTGGCATGCGTCAAAACTCATCGGCTTGATCTCCAGCTCCATCCCCATTTCGTCTGCGATATACTGCGCCAGCATGATGTCAAAACCCACATACTGCTCCTGGCCAGTCTTGGATGTATCCACAAATTCCATAGGCGAAAAGTCCGGAGATACTGCTACTGTCAGCTTTTCAGCCTGCTCCTCTTCACCCGAGCCTGCCTGTGCACCGCCGCACGCACAAAGCGCTGCACCCATTGCGATTGCCAAAATTCCTGCGATTACTTTTTTCATTTTCATTTTCCTTACCTGTTACCTTTCTGTATTGGAACTCTCTATATTTGAAATTCCTGCTTTTGGATTTTCTTTTTTGAAATTCCGTTTTTTGCTTGATTTTTCGTATTTTCGGCTTTTTATGCACGCTTATGCATGCTTTATACGGGACGCCGGCGCACCCTTGCCTCTTCGCTTTCTGTTCATTTTGCTGGTTCTCCTCGTTTATTGAATTGACGCGTTTTGCATATCAATTTTTATTTGTGCATATTTATTCTGTTTGCGCTTTGTCGTCTATGATACTCTTATATTTATGCTTTGTCAAGTATTTTTATTCGCGGGCTGTAATATATTTTTTTCGCAAGTCTCAATATATTTTTTCGGGCATTCCTGATATTTTTTGGCAGGTCCTGAATTTCCGCATAAAAAAGCAGAGAACTTTTCGTTCTCTGCTTGCCCACATCTTTTGTTTTTCGCTGCCTCTACCGCAGCTCGCATCGCGCGCCGGCTATTCGCCCGTTTCCTCGCCCTTCTCGTCGTAAACAACATTCTTGGCATTTTCGCTCTTGGCTAGGTCGCTACATTCCTCATACCACTGATGCAGCTCGCCGCTTTCCGTCTTTGCTGCGATTACTTTGTTTACATAGGCCGCCAGGTCTTCTCTACCTTTTTGCATCAAGACGATATTTTCTGTCGCTTTATCGTCCCATTCGAAATAGAATCCGGATGCTGCCAGCTCGCCATCGGAGTTTTCGATTTCAATCTCGCCTCGTCCGTCGGCCACTGCCACACCTTCAATCTTGCCTTCCTTCAAAGCCTGAATAGCTCCGTCAATCCCGGCATATTCCACCACTTCCGTGTTATCCGGAAGATCCTCGTGGCAAAGATCCAACTGGATAGAAGACGCTTGCGCTCCTACCGCCACTCCGCCGAAATCCTCCGCTGTCTTGTATTTGTCCACATCCTCGCTGCGAACAACTATCATATGCAATTCCTCGAATTCTTCAGGCTTGTAGAAATCCGAAATCAGGAATTTTTGCGCTCTCTCCTCCGTATACGCATATCCTGAGATGGACATGTCCACCGCACCGCCAAGCACTGCGCTCTGGCACGCTTCGAAGCTCATCGGTTTGATTACCAGTCCCAGACCCATTTCATCCGCAATAGCCTGAGCCAGCTTTACATCCACGCCTACATATTGTTCCTGCCCGCTCTTGGAAGTATCCACAAACTCCATCGGAGCAAAATCCGGCGAAAGCGACACCGTCAGAACGCCTTCAGACACCGTCAGCTGCGCCTCTTCTTCGTTGCATCCCGCCATACACAACATTCCTGCGATCAGCAACAACACCATAAATACTGCAAATAACCTTCTCATCGCGATGCCCTCCTCTCCAAAACTTTATCAATGCCTTTTGCGAATTTCGCCGGCATAATTAATTCTTCTCTTCTTCATTGCCCTCCGCGTCGTATGAAACATCCTGCGCGGTATCCGACTGTGCCAGTCTCTGCGCCTCTTCATACCACTCGACATAACGGCCTTCCGCATTTGCCTTGGCTAAAATCTCATTAACTTTGGCCAGAAGCCCTGTATCTCCTTTTTTTATCAGGATTACATTATCCTTCAAATCCTCCAGGAGCTCAAATCTGAAATCGGTAAAAGCCAACTCACTGTGCTTGTTAATGACAGTTTTCCCGTTTCCGGCCGACACGGCCAGAGCATCCAGCTCACCATTCAGCAGCGCTTCCACTGCCTTTCCATTGTCTTCAAATTCTTTTATCTCCACAGCTTCCGACAGATTATCCAGGCAAAGTTCCAGCTGCAACGAAGCACTCTGAGCGCCTATGGTGAATCCGTCAAAATCCTTTGTCGTCTTGAAGCTGTGCGCTTTTTCTGCCTTGGTCAGGAAAGTCTGCACATTTCCGTTCTCGCCTGCATAATAATAGTCTGAGAGAAAGAATTCATCCGCCCTATCCTGGGTGAATGAATATCCTGAAATAGACATGTCCACTTGCCCGTTTTTAACAGCTTCCTGGCACGCATCAAAACTCATGGGCCGAATTTCAAGCACCATTCCCATTTCGTCAGCCAGATATTGGGCCAGCATTATATCAAACCCCACGAACTTATCCCGGTCTGACTTGGAAACATCCACAAATTCCATCGGCGCATAGTCCGGCGAAACCGCCACGGACAGAATCCCGTCATCCGAATCTGCTGCCGGCACTACCGGCTCCTCTGCAGTTTCGTTGCCGCAGGCCGTCAAAGCTGCCGTCAAAATCAATATCAACAAAATCGCAAGTATTTTTTTCATTTTCTCACCACCTTCAGCGATAAAAACAGAGGAATTTTCATCCTCTGCTTTTATTATTGGATTTAGGGGGATTTGTATGTTGCTCTTTTAATTCTTTTAAAGCTCTTCGCCCTCGTCGTCGTAGGAAATATCGGCTGCTGTATTGGTATCTGCCAAAGTCTTGGCTTCTTCATACCATTCCACGATTTCGCCGCTTTCCGTGATTCTGGCAATTACCCTATTCACATACTCGGCCAAATCTTCTCTGCCCTTTGGCAGCAGCACCACGTTCTGTTCCTGCTCCGCGTTGGTTTCGAAGCTAAAGCCCGAAAACGCAAGGTTCGGATTTTGGGCAATAGCGGAACTGCCATAATACTGTGCCACTGCGATAGCCTGAATCTTACCCTCTTCAAGCGCTGCGATGGCCTTTTCCATCTCGGCATATTCCACTACCTCAGTGCTCTCCGGCAACTGCTCTTCACTCAGCTGCTTCTGCAAGGATGAAGCCTGAGCTCCTACCGAAAGACCCGCAAAATCTTCCGCGGTCTTGTATTTTCCGGCGTTTTCCTTCTTTACCACGATAACCTGAGCAGTGTCCGTATATCTTGGCATATAAAAATCGGAGAGAAGGAATCTTTCAGCTCTTTCCGGTGTGGATACATAGCCCGAAATGGACATGTCCACGATGCCGCTCTGAACTGCCGTCTGGCAGGCTTCGAAACTCATCGGCTTGATCAAAAGCTCCAACCCCATCTCTGTAGCCACAGCCTTGGCAAGAGTAATATCAAAGCCTACATATTGTTCCTGGCCGCTCTTGGAAGTGTCCACAAATTCCATCGGTGCGAAGTCCGGTGAAACAGCTACTGTGAGGATTCCGTCCGAAACAGTAAGTTTCTTCTCTTCACCGCATCCTGTCATGGCCACCATTCCCGCCACCAGCATCACTATCATTAAAAAGGCCAATATCTTCCTCATCGTGCACCTCCTCAGCGCATTTGTCTCATCCTCATGCCTGCTCGCTCAAGCCGTCTCAAACACGGGAATTTTTTTCAAGTCAAACGACCTCATGTTTCAAAATTATACTTAATGATAATGCTTTTGCGTCGTTTTGTCAAGCATTTTCGAATATTCAGACAATCGCGGCCTTCTTGCCGTTCCGAAGCATTTCGCGTCCTCTTCGTGCCCCATTCTTAAATCGCCCTTGCGGGGGCGAGGGCTGTGTGCTAGAATGTAATAGTACTTCGGGCTCTGCTTTGACCGGGCCCGTTTGAGTCTCCGTAGTTAAATGGATATAACAGCGCTCTCCTAAAGCGTAGTTGGCGGTTCGATTCCGCCCGGGGATACCAAAAGAAAAACGCCTTGAAAACACTGATTTTTCAATGTTCGCAAGGCGTTTTAATTTTGCTCTGTTTTCCCTACAGCTCGCTGTATTTTTGGTCGATTTTTTTCAGCATCTCTGGGATGGCGATGTGCTGCGGGCATTTTTTCTCGCAGGCGCCACACTCGATGCAGTCGTTAGCGTTCGGGCCAAGCTCTGCATAAATCTGCTTCAGGTCGCCCCAAAGATATACAAAGTCCTTGGCGCAGGCTTCGTTGTAAGCCGAGAAGATCTTCGGAATCTTGATGCCCTGCGGGCAGCCTGCGCAATAGTTGCAGCGCGTACAAGGGATGAACACCTCCTGCGCCATGGCTTTGCCGGCCGCGAAGGCAGCGTCCACCTCGGCTTTGGAGAGCCCTTCAGGCCGCGAGAAGAATGCGGCATTTTGCACCACCTGCTCCGTTTCTGCCATGCCGGAAAGGATCCAGCCCACTCTCGGCAGGCTCTCCAGCCACCCGAAAGCAAAGTCCGTGTAGCTGAGACCGTGCTCGCGGCCGGCCTCATCCAAAATCCTGCGTCCCTCTGCACTCGGCATACGCGAAAGCGTTCCTCCGCGTAGCGGCTCCATAATAACCACCGTCTTACCAAAGTCATCAGCCACTTTGTAAAGCGCCTTGGCATTGATGTAGTCCCAATCCAGATAATTCAGCTGGAGCTGCACAAATTCTATATATTTGCCCCACTTCTCCAGGCATTCACGCAAGAGCACCGGCGAACAATGGAAGCTGGCGCCCAGATGGCGAATGCGTCCTGCTTCCTTTTCTTTTGCGAGGGTCGGGAAAATATTCGCCTTTTCCAGACTGTCGAACCAGTCGCGCTCGATGTCGTGCACCAGATAAAAATCAAAATAGTCCACGCCGCAGCGTCCGAGCTGCTCCTCAAATTTCGGAATAACGTCCGCTTCCTTTTCTATAAGCCAGGTCGGGAGCTTTGAAGTCAGCTGAAAGCTGTCACGCGGATGGCGTTCCACCAACGACCGGCGGAAAATCTCTTCGCCCTTGCCATTCAAATAAGTATAGGCCGTATCAAAATAGCTGATCCCCTGCCTGAGGCTTTCATCCACCAGCGCGCAGGCTGTTTCAAAAACAGGATCGCCCTTTTCGTCCAGCGGGAATCGCATATTCCCCAAACAAAGTTTGCTGACTTTTGTTCCCTGAAAATCCGTATAACGCATATTTGCTCCTTTCCAAACGCGGTACTGCAAATCAATCCAGCTCCGCCGCTCCCGTATAGAGCCTGTAATATTTGCCCTTTTCGGCCATCAGCTCTTCATGTGTGCCGCGCTCGATGATGTGACCTTCTTCCAGCACCATAATAACATTTGCATTCTGAACTGTCGAGAGTCTGTGTGCAATAACAAATACCGTACGCCCCTCCATCAGCCGGTCCATGCCGCTTTGCACGATATATTCCGTGCGCGTATCGATGGAAGAAGTGGCTTCGTCCAGAATCATAACAGGCGGATCTGCCACCGCAGCCCTGGCGATGGAAAGCAGCTGCCTCTGCCCCTGTGAAAGCCCCGCCCCGTTACCGGAAAGCACGGTGTCGTAGCCGTTTGGCAGGTTCTCGATAAAGCCTTCCGCATTGGCCAGTTTGGCTGCAGCACGGCATTCTTCGTCCGTAGCCGCCAGATTTCCGTAGCGGATATTTTCCATGACTGTCCCCGTGAAAAGATTTACGTCCTGAAGCACCATGCCCAGAGAGCGGCGCAGGTCGTTTTTGTCAATTCTGCGAACATCGATGCCATCGTATGTGATGGTGCCCAATGTGATATCGTAAAATCTGTTAATAAGATTGGTAATCGTGGTCTTGCCGGCACCGGTCGGTCCTACGAAAGCCACTTTTTGCCCCGGTTTGGCAAAGAGCGTCATATCGTGGAGCACTTCTTTTCCTTCGACATAGCCGAAATTGACGTGGTCGAAACGCACGTCGCCTTTCAGCTCGGTCAGGGCTCCGCTCTCCGGATCTTTCCACGCCCAGATGCCGGTACGCTCCGTTGCTTCCTCCAGACCGCCGAAATTCTCAGCCACGTGCCCGGCACCCGCACTGCCTGTGCCGTCCGATTCTCCGCAGGCGCTCCGCTTTGCGTACACCAGCCTTACCTTTCCGTCGTTACTTTCGCTTGCCTCGTCCAGCAGGTTGAAAATTCGCTCCGCGCCGGCCATAGCCATAACCACAGAGTTTATCTGCTGCGATACCTGCGAAATCGGCATGATAAAGTTTCTGGAAAGCTGCAGGAAAGACGCAATGGTCCCCAATGTGAACAGGCTCCTGCCCGCCAGGGAGAAATTCGGCATTCCCGTGATAGCCAGCGCACCACCCGCGATGGCCAAAAGCACATAAAGCAGATAACCCATGTTGCCCATGATAGGCATGAGGATGTTGGCATAAGCGTTGGCGTTTGCCATATTTTCACGCAGCTCTTCGTTGAGCACGTCAAACTCTTCCTTCGCCTCTTCTTCGTGGCAAAAAACCTTGATGACCTTTTGACCGCCCACCATTTCCTCCACAAAGCCGTTCACTTTACCAACGGATTCCTGCTGCTTGCGGAAATACAGGCTGCTCTTGCTGCCCACGACCCCCACCACTTTGAAGATGAAGAAAACGCAAACCAAAGCAAAAACTGTCAGGCCGAAGCTGAGGTACATCATGGACAGCAATACAAATAAAAGTGTCAGCGCTGAAGAAAATACCTGCGACAGCGACATGGAAAGCATCTGGCGTAATGTGTCAGTATCGTTGGTGAATCGGCTCATGATATCGCCATGGCTGTTCTCGTCAAAATAGCGCAGCGGCAGAGTCTGCATGTGATCAAACAGCTCGTCGCGGATACGCTTCAACGTGCCCTGCGCCACAGGAATCATCAGCCAGCTCATGCCAAAAGAAGCTACGATACCGAACGCGAAAATGCAAGCAAGACCCGTCAGCATCTTTGCCAGACCGCTATAGTCCGGAACGCTCTGAAGCAGCATAGGCGCTATATAATCGTCTATTAACGATTTGATAAACAGCGAGGATGCGGCCCCCGTGACGGCGTTGATTATGATGCAGATCAGCACCAGCGCCATATGCAAGCGGTAAAATTTCAGATAGGAAAGCAGCCGCTTTATCGTCTCTTTGGATTTTGCCAGGCCTCGCACTCCATCCATGGCAGTTTTACCGTGGAGAGCAGCGTTGGCACGTCTCGGCCCTTTCAGCTGGCGCGCCGGCTCTTTGGCTGCGGGAGCGCCCATATTTTCGTTACTCATCGCCAAGCCCTCCTCTCATCTGTGATTCATATATTTCTTTGTAGATGTCGCAGGAAGCCATCAGCGCATCGTGCGTATCGAAGGCTACGACAGTCCCATCGTTAATTACCAATATACGGTCCAAGTCCTTTACGGACGAAATTCTCTGCGCGATTATGATCTTCGTGGTCTCCGGCAGTTCACCCTTCAAAGCCTTCCGGATTTCCGCATCCGTGTGGGTGTCCACCGCCGAAGTGGAATCGTCCAGAATCAAAATCTTCGGTTTTTTGAGCAGCGCCCGGGCAATGGTCAGCCTCTGCTTCTGACCACCCGAAACATTGGTGCCGCCCTGCTCGATAACGGCATTGATGCCGCCTTCCATTTTTTCCACGAACTCATCGGCGCAAGCCAGCCTGCATACCCTCTTCAGCTCCTCGTCCGTAGCCTTTTCGTCGCCCCAGCGAAGATTTGAAGCCACCGTTCCGCCAAAAAGCGTATTCTTCTGAAGTACCATGGAAACCTGCTCTCTCAGCACTTTCATGTCGTACTCGCGCACATCCACGCCGCCCACCTTCACGCTGCCTTCCGTCACATCGTAAAGCCTTGGGATTAGCTGCACCAGAGTGGACTTGGAAGAACCCGTGCCTCCGATGATTCCAATGCTTTCGCCTGATGCTATCTTCAGGTTCACATTTTTGAGGACTTTGCGGCCGCCCTCGCCATAATACGAAAAGCTGACATTATCGAATTCCACAGCTCCGCTTGGCACAGTAAGTATCGGGTTTTCCGGGTTTTTCAGGTCAGTCTTCTCATCCAAGATCTCGCCGATACGCTCGCCGGAAGATTTCGCCATGGTCACCATTACGAAGATCATGGACAGCATCATCAGGCTGATAAGAATCTGCATAACATAAGTCAGCAGGCTCATCAGCTCGCCAGTGGAAAGCCCGAGCGCCGCATCGCCGCCGGATGCCACGATAACATGCGCACCAAACCAGGAAATCAGCAGCAAGCTCCCGTAAAGGCACACCTGCACGATAGGCATATTAAATGCCAAAATCCGCTCCGCCTTTGAAGAAAGGTCGTAAATCTCACCTGAAATCCCGCGAAACTCCTCAGTTTCGTGCTTTTCACGCACAAAAGCCTTTACCACGCGGATGCCGTGGAGGTTTTCCTGGGTGCGGTTGTTCATCTTATCATATACTTTGAACATCCTGTCGAAAACAGGGAATGTCGTCTTCATGATAATCGCCAGCCCCACCGCCATGATCGGCACCATTGCCAGGAAGATCAGCGACAGCCCCTTGTGGATACTGAAAGCCGCTGCCAGCGAGAAAACCAGCATCAAAGGCGAGCGCACCGCACCGCGGATGATCATCTGAAAAGCCATAGTAACATTGGTGATGTCCGTGGTCAGTCGGGTGACGATGCTGCCTGCGGAAAATTTGTCGATATTGGAAAATGCGAAAGTCTGGACGTTATAAAACATCTTCTTTCGCAGGTTTGCAGCAAATCCCGCAGCCGCTACCGCCGCCGTTTTGCCCGCCGTCACTCCTCCGGCCAGCGAAACCATGGATGCTGCCAAAAGCACCAGCCCGTAAATAATTATTATGTCCATGCGGCCCTTTTCCACGCCGCTGTCGATAAGCCGTGCCATTATCAGGGGAATCAGCACTTCGAACGCGCATTCCACGCCTACAAAAATGGGGGTTTGGATGGTCTCTTTTTTGTATTCACCGATGCACCCCACCAGTTTTTTAACCATTTTTTCTTATTTTTTCCTTTCACTTTCATTTATCTCTAAAAAATCCGGGCTACCACTGAGCTTTCTGCGCTCTTTGTAATAGTCCGGAGAGAGTAATCTGTTTTTTAAATTGTGAAGCCGGCTTTCCTTCTAGATCTGCTCCATGCCTGCTGTAAGACCATGCTTAACTCTGTCACGTTCTTCGGCGCGCTTTGCGTCATTCCAGTTGTCCATGGTGCCTACCAGGTAGCCTGTGATGCGGCGAATCCTTTCAAAAGGAACATCTTCAAATTTGTAGGAGAGATTTACAAAATCTCCGTCCGGCTCGATGTTCAGCTTTGAAATCTTTCTGCCTGTTTTCTTGGAAACATATTCGATATAAGCTTTCTGTTCCTCATAAGGAATTTCTGTTTCACCACTGACATTAACACTTACATTGTAAATGGTATTTTCCATTTTTATCTGCCTCCCTCAGAGAATTCAATAACCTTCTCTGATTCTATAGTTATACCACATCTTGTGGATTCTTTAAAGGGTTTTTGTCAAAAAACACAATTTGTACTTTTCTGAAAATTTCCGAGCGCCCAAATTTCCTCGATTCCCGGAAGCAAAAAAACAATCTGCCGATGGTTGCCTCTCTCCGTGTCCAATCGCCGGCAGATATTTTCACTTTGAAGCTATTTGCTCTCTGCCCGGCGCTTTTCGAGAGCCGGAAGCAGCATTTCCTCGTAGACAAAGTCGATGATGGCGGCAGCCGGAATGGCCAAAAGCATGCCGACGATACCGAACATATTACCGCCCACAATGACCGCAATCAGGATGAGCAGGCCCGATACGCCCAGGGAATTTCCGAAAAGCTTCGGTCTGATGATATATCCGTCCAAAAGCTGCAGCACAAACGAAAACAGTATAAAGAGCAGCGCATGAAGCGGATTTACCAAAAGCAGGATCGCCCCTCCGATAACATCCCCGATGAACACTCCGAAGTTCGGAATCAGATTGGTCACGGCGACCATCAGCGAAACCAGCCCAATGTATTGCATGCCGAGACACGCCATAAAGGCCGCATTGATAAGGCCCACAAGGATTGAATCCAGCAGGCTGAATATGACATATTGAACCAGAATTTTATCACATCTTTCTAGGAAAGTGGCGATATTGCCATAAGTCTTTTCTTTGAAAACGGCCCGGCCCAGGCGCGAAAAAGCCGACTTCAGCGACTTTTTGCCCAGCAGCAGATACACCGACAGGATACAAGCGATACCAACGCCCAGAATACCTCTGCCGGCAGAAGCCGTAACGCCGAGGATGTTGTTGGCATTGCCCGAAATCCATGTGACCAGAGTGTTGACGATCCGCCCGGATGCGTCCACGATATTCTCAAGCCCAAGCATCTTGGAAATGCCCAGACTGTCGGTGAATTTTTGCAGCGACGCCAGATAGCTGTCGAGATTGTTCACCAGCATGGTAGCGCTGTCCACCAGCTGCGGGATAAGGATTCCCATCAAAAGCACCAGGAACGCCAGCACGACGATGATGGCCAGAGTTACCGAAAGGATCCAGGAAAGGGATTCTTTTTTTATGCCCTTTAGCAGCGTCCTTTGGAGAAATCGCGCCAACGGGTTCATCAGATATGCGATCACGCAGCCCAGGAAAACCGAGCTGAAAAAGTCCAGAAATGTGCCAATGGCGCCGAAAATCGACGTAAGGTGTGTCAGCACCACAAAGACGAAAGCTCCTACAGCCAGTGCGATGGAACCGCCAACCGCATAAGGATACCATTTCCTATCGCTGAATTTTTCTCTCATAACATCTTTTCTCCTTTTCTATGATGCTGCGGGCCCTACGCGCCAAAGTGCATAAAATCGCGCACTATGAGGAGCAGGAGGTTGTTGTTGTACAAATCCCCCGCAAAACGCGAAGTTTCAAGCGCTTTCATCGCCGCCTCGATATGCTCCGGGAAGAACATGTTCATTACCGGCACCATCAATGCAAAGAGCATGAATACGACGATCATACCTTTGGCAAAGCCGGTCACCATGCCGGCCAGCCCGTCGGCAAAGCCCACAACGCCGCTTTGATTGTTGCGCTTCGAAAGCAGATGAATAATGATAAAAATGGCGATTTTCACGGCGATTACGACCAGTGCAAAGCAAAGGATTGCAAACACCCGCTCTGCCATCACTTCCGCCAGCCCCGCAGTCATTTTGTCTCTGGCGCCCACAAGCGCATCACCCAATATGGTTGGCAGAGAATCTATGCAGGTCGTGGCATTTGCCGCCGATTCCGTGAATTTTGCCAGAAGTTTTTCGTAGATTTTTTCGTAAATCGGAGTTTTTTCAGCCAGAAACTCCGCTACTTTTGACGACCAGAGGAACGCTGCCACCAGCGCAAGAATCCAGTCTATGGTGGTGAGGAATGTGTAGACAAACCCTTTTTTGATGCCCCAGGCCATGAATCCCACCACGATCAGGCCCACGATAACGTCCATTACCATATTTGCTCCTTTTATATTAGAATTCTCTGTAGGCCGTGGCTTTGCCTTCCTCGAAGATGATGGAATAGCCGTGCCCCGGTTCTGGAATCCATTTGTAAAGGTTCTCTTTTTCTTTGTCGAACAGGTCCATCATGATGGCACCGATGACGCCGCCATGGCATACCAGCACCGAATGGGCCGGCAGCTTGCTGTGCCTGTGGGAAAGCTCTTTCATGGCGTGATAACCGCACAGTTTTTCGAATCCTCTCTTCACGCGCTCGTTGAAATGCCCCCAAGACTCGCCTC
>CAMPBN010000002.1 GCA_946638265.1 uncultured Bacillota bacterium | reverse complement strand
GCGCTGCAGTACTATCTGGCGCAAAAACATACCAACTGCGTTTGACATTGGAATTCCCAGCTCATTTAACACTTGTTCGGCCTGAGCTTTTAAATCCGGCTCTACGCGAGCAAAGACATTTGCGGTTCTTGCCATGAGAAACACCTCCTCTCAATATTATTGTAAGCGAAATGCTAGCTGATTGCAAGCGCTTTGTGAATGTTTCGCATTATGCAACGATATTTCACAATTCGAAAAAATTCAGGGGTTTTATGGCGAAAAAAGCTCCTTTTTTATTGAAAAAAATTTGGCGCGGGGGTACATTATAGGTGTAGATTTTCGTGGCGAGATCGCGCGTGGGCTGATTGGCAAAACTCTGAGGGCAAAGCAGCCGGAAAAAGCGCGGGGGCCGCGAAGAGTAAGAAAGTCAGTAAAAAAGTATTACAAGGAGATTTGAATATGAAACTTGTGGACATGAAAGTAACGGAATATCTGGACGTACTGAAAAGCGATGCACCGGCCCCGGGCGGCGGCAGCGTTTCCGCACTGGCGGGAGCTGAAGGTATCGGCCTTTTCATGATGGTGGCAGACCTGACCATCGGCAAAGAAAAGTATGCTGCATTTGAAGAAACCTGCAAAAAGGCCAAGGAAGCCGGCGCAGGCCTCTACAAAGCTCTGCATGACGGTATCGACAAGGACACCGACGCATACAATCTGGTAGCCGCAGCATTCAAAATGCCAAAGGACACCGACGAAGCCAAGGCTGCACGCAGCAAGGCCATCGCAGATGCCACTCTGACAGCTACCCAGATCCCGTTTGACAATATGACTTATTGCTACGAAGGCCTGAAAGTGGCTCACACCCTGGTAGGCGCATCCAACCCGAATGCGGCTTCCGACCTGGGCGTAGCGGCGCTGAACCTGCTGGCAGGCGTACGCGGCACATGGCTGAACGTAAAGATCAACCTGCCGGGCGTAAAGGACGAAGCCAAAAAGGCCGAGTTCCTCGAAAAGGGTGAAAAGATGATGGCGGAGGCTGCAAAGCTGGCTGAAGAGATGTACCAAAGCATCGAGGCTGCGCTGTAATCCACCGGCATCGAAAGACGGGCTCTTATTTATAAAAAGACATACAAGCGAGAAAGGCTTTAATCAATATATCCAAAGATTTGTTTAAAGAAAAGGAGAACTAAAATGGCAGTAATTATTGAATCCATCCCTAATATTTCAGAAGGAAGAAGACAGGACGTTATCGAAGCATGTGTTGACCAGATCAGAAACACTCCGGGCTGCACACTCCTCGACTACTCCTCCGATCCAAACCACAACAGAACAGTAATCACATACATGGGCGATATGAAGGGCTGCGAAGAAGCTTCCGTAAAGCTGGCAAAGAAGGCAGTTGAACTTATCGACCTGACAAAGCACGAAGGCGAGCACCCTAGAATGGGCGCTGTAGACGTTATGCCGTTCGTTCCTATCAAGGACTGCACTATGGAAGAATGCGTAGAGCTTTCCAAGAGAGTCGGCGAAAGAATCGCCAAGGAAGCAGACCTGCCTGTATTCCTGTATGAAAAGTCCGCAACAGCAGACCACAGACAGAACCTGGCAGCAATCCGCAAGGGCCAGTTCGAAGGCATGGCTGAAAAGGTTAAGGACGAAAAGTGGATCCCTGACTTCGGTGGTCAGAGAATCAACCCAACAGGCGGTGTGGTAGCAGTAGGCGCAAGACCTGCACTGGTTGCTTACAACATCAACCTCTCCACTTCCGACCTCTCCATCGCCAGCGCTATCGCAAAGATTATTCGTCGTTCTTCCGGCGGATTTGAAGCAGTTAAGGCTCTGGGCGTAATGCTTGAGGACAGAAACATCGCTCAGGTTTCCATCAACATGTGCGACCACAACGTAACACCGCTCTACAGAGTAACAGAGCTGGTTAAGGCTGAGGCTGCAAGATACGGAGTACACGTTGTAGGTACAGAAGTAATCGGTCTTTGCCCGATGAAGGCGCTCATCGATTCTGCAGAGTACTATCTCCAGATCGAACAGTTCGATTTCAACAAGCAGGTAATCGAAAACTACCTCATCTAATTTCACGGATGATTCATTCAAAAGGGTTAAATATAGGGAAAAAACGGAAGCTTTGCGGCTTCCGTTTTTTGCTAGCGGCGGAGGTATTTCCCCAGGTGTTCACGCACTTTTTCCTGTATCTCAATGACAATCTCAGAGGCCTGAGACTCTTTGATGCCGGCTTTTTTGGCAACGATTAGCAGGTGCTCCACGGAAGGGCTTTTGCCCTCTCCGGCAACGGTAGTGGCGTGTTCGCCACCGATGGAATTGGAGTAAGTCAAGTCATATGCAGGTGCCAATGTCCACTCACCATCCCGGCATAAAAAGCTGAAATTGTTGGAGTGGTCGTCCCTATTGTGTGCAAAAACATTGAAGCACATCAAGCGATACATTTTAAGCAGTTCAGTGGACTTTTTGGTAAGCTGCCATGTAAGAGACATCAGGGACGTGTAATCCAGCGATGGCACGCGATGGGAAATTTCCAAAAGAGCAGAAGCCGATGCCATATGTATTTTCTCTTTACCGGAAGTATTGCGCGCCCTATCAAAACGTTCCACTCCGAAATAGCCGGGACCTTTTTTCGATGGGAAAAGTTTGAAATCCGGGACATCAATGCCACAATCCATGGCGCAGACATTGTAGTCGAATTCCTGCTTTCCAATATCATCCGGGTCTTCAGACGAAGGGAATTTTACAATCCACTCTCTACCATAAAGACGAATCAAAACCTTTGGTCTGGCACCGCCGGAGGAACCTCCCAAAGAAAAAAGGGCATCCAAGTCGGAAGATCCTTTTGAGGTCAGGAGTTTTCGGCATTCTTCCGAAAGATAGTCCAAATCGCTATTTGCATAGACTGCAGTTTCCATCTGAGCCGGTCTGTATTCAAGTGCCCCCATGCCAGAGGCCCCGACAATGGAAAGGCGTGTGAGGGAGTCTATTTCTTCCGGCTTTTCTCCTGATTGCCGGAGCATGCGATCTACCAAGAGCCTGCCCCACCCGTCGGGTAGCGAGTCTGCAAAAATACCGAACAAACCGTCGAAAGGGTCCGGCTTTGAAATTTTAACTTCCGGTGTCAGAGGAAGAGAGAAAGGACTGATGGAAAAGCCGCTTTCAAGCCACTCCTGTGAATACTCAAAAACAGTCATATATTTTTTGTAAGGAGCCATGGTGCCCACTTTGCGGCTGCCCATATATACGTCGAGTCTATCTACGGTTTTCACGGAGCACCTCCTCTATAGACTGTGGGATTTTTCGCGAGAAAAGTTCGTCAATCTGCGCGTCTTCATTCAATACAGAAGCCAGTTTAACCAATGCAACAAACGCAATCTCGCCACTGCTTTCAAATCTGCGAATAGTGGAATATGGTACACCGCTATCCTCAGAAAGTCTTTTAATAGTTACTTTTTTAGCAAGCCTTAGTTCGCGAAAACGCTTGGCCGCGGCCTGCGCCATTTCTTGTGGGGTTTGTAAAAACATTTTGCCACCTCTCTTGCTAATATATTAGCACTTTTTGCGGATTTAGGCAAGTTTTTGCTAATATATTAGCGATTTTATTGCGAAGAGTAGGAGCTGATATGAGAAATTTTAAATTCATGCTTTTTTGACCGATTTGACAGAGGATATTCCGATTTTGTATTATGTCCATGGAGATCCTGATTTGTTATCCCTCAAAATTTAAAGGATAGGTATTAGTATGAATTGCCCATATTGTGAAGCAGAAATGAAAGAAGGCTATTTGGCTGGCTTGAGTATTGTGCAAGGAATGCGGCATTATCATAATGAAGAAGATTCCGAAGGAGCAGGAAAAGACACATGTAATTTACAGCGGCGAAGAAGAGGATCTTAGCTTTGAATAAGGACTATTTTAAATTTGGAGTAGACCATGAAACACGCAAAAACCCTTGCCCTCTTGGCAGTGGCATGCATGCTGTTGATAATTTCAGCATGTACAAATGCAAAAACTGAAATCATCCGCGACATCGAAATTGGTGATATGAGAGTCGCAGTGGAAAAAACCGGAGATAGCACAGCAAAAGTAGTTTTGTACCAATCCGGTGAATCGAAAGACATTTACGAGATTGACTGCATCGATCCGCAAATGATCTGCTATCTCAACCATTATGGCCCTAGCGAAGAAGATATATTGGGCAAAGAGACTCTTTGGCTCTCTTATTATAGGGCGCCTTCGGAGGAAGACATATACAATCACGACTTCGTCTACATCATTTTCGATATTGAGGAAAACGATATGGTGCCGGTCGCGATAGGAAAGGATTCTATTCACACGGGCGATTACGATGGCGATGGCGTAATTGAAGTAATCACGAACTATGACGCGCTTGGAACGCCAAGAACTTTGGTATATGATAATATTAATGGCAAAATTCGGTGTGCCGACCCGGAATGGTCTTTCTCGGATTTGTACGGAATTCCTCAATGCGGTGCGCATGAACCATATGAGGTAAAAAGCGATGGCAGGATTGCTTTTGATGAGGCGGTTTTCGAAAGCAACAAATATGCCGGAGTGAAATTGACTTTCTCCGACTTGGAATTTAAAGAACCTCTATTAGAAAAGTTCCTGCTGCAAGACCTCAAGGACGTGGTGCTGCATGGCAAGCCTACCGCAGTCGAGCCGACGGAAAAAGAGCCGGTAAAGTCTCCGGATATGGGAAATAACGAGATTCTCACCGGAACTGTTTTTGTAAATTTCCAAATTGAGCCTTATCGTTCAAATCCATCAGGAAACCGAAAAGAGATAGCCCTTCCATATGAGCTGAAATTGACGACGGACGGGAAAATAAGGGAGGCAAAGATAACGGATGTTCTGACTGTATGGGGAACTCGTTGTTGGGATAAAGCGGACGGAATCGAAGGAGTAGACTGTTTATCCCAATACAATTTAACACAGCTTCTTGACGATTGGACTGCCACGATTGCAGAAGATGGAAAGAGTGTAGTCTTTGAAGGCTCCATAAAAGTTAACAGCGATAATTACAATCTGGAAACGCAAAACATGGAGACTGAATGGAATATTTCAAAATACAAATTTGAAATATTGGTACCATAAGAAAGAGAAAAAAGAGGATTTTCGCATGCAGAAAAAGCATAATAAAAAGATGTGGGGAATAGCTTTAGGGATAATGATTTTCTTGATTGGTATAACTTTTCTCAACCAACCAACGGAGAAAATGATTCCTTCGTCAGATGATCTCTACGGAGATGTTTCCGGACAGATTGTGTGGGAAGCAGAAAACGAGTATGCGACTTACGAGGTTCTGGAAAAACAAATTGGCCCGTACGACACTGCCATCGGTGAAATATCGCCGGTTTTGGCGACTTTGGCTACAGTAGTTCGGAGCCGTGAAGATTCCTCTTTCTTGCGTGTTGAAGAATTTTCTCTAACAAAGGTCGTGGCATCTGATGTAGAGTGGCAAGGCGGCGAATTTAATATTAATCAGGACCGTGAAGGCGTGGTTCGAATTTCTGCAACAGGGCAGTTTGTCAAAAGCGCAGATTCAAACATCTTTCGCAAGATTAAAGCTGCTATTCTGCATGAACCGCAAAGGTCCGAAACGTTGACCATCTCCGGCAATTTACTATTACCATAAACAAAGGCCCTCGTGAACGCGAGGGCTTTTTCCTATTTCTTCACGATAATGCGGTTGGTTCTCTTCATTCGCCGCACGTCTGTTTCATTGAATTTGGTGCAGCTTTCTTCCAGATAAAGATTTTCTTTCTCGGTTGTCACCAGGCATTTAGTGGACATCGGCAGGAATCCCATCGCTTCCAGGGTGCCTGCAAGAACGCCTTTTTGGATTCCCTCGCCTGGAATCGGCGGCCGCAACGCTATATAAATCTGATCCGCGGAATTTGCTATATTAGTGATGAATATATTGGTTGAAATGTTGTGTTCTCGGATTTCGCCGCGGTAGATGGCGCGGCAGCAGGCCGGCTTTTGAACGTCCTCCACATCATGGTAAAAAACGATTTCGCCATCCTCCCCACCGGTTTCTCTTTTTATAACAGAGAAAACATCTCTGTTCAGCTCCCCGGCAAAGTACCGCATATAAAGGATTTCCGGCATTGAATTGGCTGACGATTCGCTTTTGTCGGAAGCAGAAGGAAGAGCCTTTACCAGATCGATGCCATAGAACGCAGATAATTGATACAGCGTAACTAAATCCACCGGAATCTCGCCTTTCTCATATCGCGATAAAGTTGAGGGACTCTTGCCAATCTTACGAGCTGCGGTGGTCAAACTGAGTTTCCGAGATTCTCTCGCAAACTTTAGGATTTCTCCGGATTTTTTAAGAATGTCTCCCATTGATAATATACTCCTTCAAAAACATTCCCTTATGTTCCAACCTGCATTTTGGTTGGAACAGCTCTCAACGGTTTAATATTAGCATAGGATTAAACTTAAAACAAGATACAATTATCTGGCACACCATTCAATATAGTGAAACAGGAACGGAAGATGTCAGACCATTTTGATTAATAGTCGAGCAAAAATAAAAAAATTAAATTCATGCTTTTTTGGTCAGTTTTTCGCCAAAATCGACCAGAAATCCCCGATTTGTTGCGTCACACGCAACGAAACGGCCAAAAACGTTGCGCCACACGCAATATTGCGATTTGACAGGGGATATTCCGATTTCGTATTATGTCCGTGGAGCTCCAGATTTGTTAGCTGCCAATAGGCCGGACTGTTGGTAGCAAAACCCAAAATAAGAAAGAGAGAAATATTAAAATGAATAAACTGACATCTAAGATTATGACATTGATACTTTCAATTATAATGGTTTTAAGTATGAGCGTTCCAACCTTTGCCGCAGAAAAAATTAAGGTAATGTCTTATGCAGATTTTCTGAAAGGGCAAGACGAAGGCTATATCGGATATGATATAACCTATGAGGATATGATTAAGTTGGCAGAGGACAGCGAAAAGTTTCTTGAAATGATGGAAGAAAGCGATGCTTTTTATTTGAAGTATGATTTGCAGGCTGCTAAGGGAGATAAAGGGATACCTGAGTTGGCAAAAGGAGATGTTGTTATTACAAACGGAACTACGATTCCGGATATTCCCGGACATGCCGGCATTGCCGTGGGGTCGGACGAAATCTTCAGCATAGATGGAAAAAATTGCCTTCCTGCGCGTAAAGACCGGAAAACATTCTACAACGATTATATGCAGAATTGGGACAGTTGGATAAAAGTATACAGTCCAACCAAGGCAAAATGGGGAAAAAACGCCGCTAATTGGGCACTTGATACTTACGAAGGTGCAGCCGTAAAATATCATATTAATTCTGACATAGAAGATACATCCAAGACATATTGTTCGAAGATTGTCTACCAGGCGTATAAATATGGAGCTGGAAAGGCTGCTTTTAATTCTTACCACAGACCTTATGTTGGCGTGAGCAGTTACTATGATATGGACGGAATTATTGTTGCACCATACTCTTTGCCAACATACTTGAAAATAGAGCAAATAGTAAAGGTAGTAAAATAGCGTAAAATTTTAAGGCAGTGAAGGCAATGGTGAAGCGAGTTGAAGAATTTTATTAAGCGCCATAAAGTGTGGATAATAGCTTTATTAATAGCGTTGGCGATTTACGCAATTTATTTTCCAATACAAAGGCTTTTTGCAATTTATGCGGTGAACGGATACCTTATGGAGAAAGGCGTGTCCTCGGAAGAAATATATAAAGTGCGAGTTCATCACGATACCAAGGGAGGTTTTAGTTTATGCGTAGAGTTTGTAAAAGAGCCAGGTTATACGTATAAGTATTGGTACGGCTACAATTACAGAAATTGGATTCACCTAAATGGCGTTTATGAGAATTCGGAAAAAGAAGATATTTTAGTAGGTGACAATGTTCGGAAAAGACTTGAAGATGGAGACAAATCTTGGTACAAGTACGAAATCACGCCTATGTATGAACCGGATTATGTCAAAGATATCCAAGATTTGCATATGAAGTATACCTTTTTAAACTTCGCGAGAGATATTTTCACAAAGAAGCTGCTTTTCAAACCGATAAACCTATACTACTATCCGTGGGATTTTATATCGCTGTGGTAGCGATATATCTGCAAAGGCTCTGCGTATGTGATAATGGTTTATGAGTACTCGGAACTGCGCAATGGGTGGAATGCCACGATTGCAGAAGATGGCCCTCGTATAAGCGGGGGTCTTTCTTTATAAAATCATGGTTTGACAGGCGGCAGCCCGTTTTTGTATTATTGTTGTGGAGCCCGTGGAGTGCAGGCGTCCGGTAAAAATTTTGTATCGAAAGAAGGAGTATTTTATGAAAAGGAACATCGTTTTAGCGCTGATTGCAGCGCTGATTTTGGCCATGGCCGGGGTTGGATGCGCGCAAACCGGAGGTTCGGGTGCGATAGGAGAAGCAAAAGCGGAAGCTGAGCCGGGGCCGGAAGCATATACTGTTACGAAGCATGGGCAAATCCTCGGACCGGACGGAAATTGCCTCTGGCAGTTACCGAAATGGGAATATAGTGACTATCTTTACTGCGAGGCTCAAATCGTTGAGCGTGCAGGGCACGTTTATGCTGTGTATCATAGCGGCGGTGCCACGATGGGATCGGACCACCAGGTTCGCTTGACTCCGAGTGAGGCGGTGGAACTGGATTCAAATAAGAACATTTTCGAATACGATGGCGTTTCCTTTGGAACCACCACATGGGTGCCGCCGGGGCCGGACAATCTGTATATGAAAAAAGATGGTAAAGACTGGGTCAAAATCGGGGACCCGAAGCTGATTTACGGCTGGAATTATCATGTTGAAGAAGATGGCAGTGAAGGCGGCAGCCCCGTAGCGCAGATGGAATATGACGGAAACAGATATCTCTATGTCATTGGATTTGAAGGCATTTCCATGGAACATTCGAAGGCCGTGAAGCAGCATCCGGGAGTTTATCGCGTCGACATCAAGACCAACGAAACGGTAAGGATTTCGCCAGAGGACAAAGACGTGATTGAATTTGAAATCAAGGACGGGGAAGTAGTATATTGATTTGCGGAAAGCGGTCAAGGGGGTCTTGACACTTTGTAGCAAAAAGCATAACATAATGTAGAACATAATAATATGGAGAGTGAATTGTCATGGAGAAAAAATTTTCATTAACACCGAATGAATATTCTATCCTGTCTGTCATGTGGGAAAAAGGCCGCCCGCTTGCCAGAAACGAAATAGTGGAACTTTGCAAAGACGCCGATTGGAAATCCAGCTCGGTACACATTTTGCTGAATCAGCTGCTGGAAAAAGAGGCCATACGCGTAGAGGGGTTCGTTCGGACCGGAAAGAATTACGGCAGGACATATGAGCCGACACTTGAAAAGGAAGCCTATGAATTGATGCAGCTGGATAAGCTTGTTGAAGATCAGCATGTAGGCAGAGCCGCCATTTCCAAATTTGCAGCAGGATTTATCGGTGGCGAAGACGTCGACATGGAGACTTTGGACGAGCTCGAAAAACTTATATTAAAACGCAAGGAACAGCTGAAATGATGACGCCGTATTCTATCGCATCCGCGATAATATGGAGCAACCTTTTTATCATTCTGCTCTATCTGCTTCGCACGAAAAAATTTGCCATAGATTCCTTTGGGATTTTACCATTGACGCTAATCGCAGCTATCTGCTTTTTACGTCTTTTCGTGTGCTTTGATTTACCCTATACCAGAGGCATATTTTTATACGGAAGATTTGCAGAGTTTGTAAAATGGTCGCAGCAACCACTCTTTACGTTCTTTGAACGAGAATACACTTTTGAAAATATCGCCTTTTTTCTATGGGGTGTAGGAATTGTGATAGCAGCGTTGGGATTGCTGGCGACATCTCTGCAGGTTCACCTGAAATGTTTTTCGCGGAATGAGCCGGCAGATGCTGAAACTGAGAGGCTAGCCGGAAAAATAGCCGAGGCTTACGGCGGGTTGAGATACAGGATTCGAAAAAACCCGGTTATAAGTGAGCCGCTGGTTTATGGATTGTTCGTGCCTACTATTCTCTTGCCGGAGTATGAAATTGGCGAGGCAGAGTTGGAATGTGTTTTGGCACATGAATTCTACCACATAGCCCACCACGACATACTTATCAAAGCTTTTGGGGAGATTGTCCGTATTGTGTTTTGGTGGAATCCGATTTCATGGCTTTTTGTCAAGGAATTGAACAATATCCTTGAGCTTAGAAACGATGGCGGCATAGTCAAGAATTATTCGGCGGAATACAGGGTGTTTTACGCTTCGACCATTACAGAGATTGCAAAGAAAGCGACTCTGTACCGGAAGTTTGGAGAGTTGCCTCATGGTACCTATTGCGGCTTTGTTTCCAAAAAGCAAGATGCCCCGATTAAGCAAAGGGTGAAGTTAATATTGGATTACAGGCAACCGTCGAAACTGCAAACCGTGATGATTTATGCTTTGATAGCTTTGTTTTTCTTCACTTCGCACGCGTTTGTAATCCAGCCTGCCTGGGAGCCGGATCCCGGAGAATCTTTTTCAGCGGAAGAAATAATCGAAGGCGACAGTTACTTTACGCTGAAAGAAAACGGAATGTACGAGCTGATTATAAATGGGAAAAGCGCAGGGGAGCTTTATCCGGAAGAGTTGGAAAAAGAGCCGTTTAACGAGATAAAGATTAGGGTGGAGAAATAGTCTTTTCTCAAATGATTTTTGAATGATATGCCACATAATTATATCTTGAAAAGGATACAATCATGTGGTATATTTATATTACTTAAAATTTTACAATCAAAAGGAGAAAAGACGTGAAAAAAAGAATTTGTATTTTGGCTATGAGCCTCTCTGTTTTATTAATTGGTTCGTCTATGACAGCTTTTGCAACAGATGAGTTGCGGGTTTCGAAAATCAGCACCGACGTGCAGCCAAAGACGGCAGCCGTGCAGATGCAGGATGATACTGCTGCGGCTGAGATTTCAAATGCAGGAAAACCAGTAGTCAGAGTTCAAAAGACTGAATGGAGATATAGAACGCATGAAGGCCGGCTTCAGAAAAGACTGTGGTCGATTACTAAAGGAAAATGGTTGACCGATTGGGAAGATTGCTAAATTGCCATCCTAAATTTGTTCGAGTGTTTCATATAAAAACCCCCGCATGCGGCGGGGGTTTTATGTTGGGCTGAGGATGAAAATTGACGAGGGGGCTAAAAAAGCATATTATGTAAGAGGAAATCGCAGGCGGCGACTTCGAGCGAAGGTGCCGCAAAAGGTGGATTTTGAAAAGGAGATCGGCGATGAAAAAGATTTTAGCGATATTGCTGTGCCTGGTGATGGCATTTACATTCGGAGCGTGCAATATGGAGGGCTTCCACCTGGAGGGGGACGCCACCGGCAGTATTTGCCCGATTACAAACGCAGATGATAATCCGTCTTTTGACGAGATGATCTACTACCATTACGACTACGATGCTTTTGTAAAATATGCGGAAGAAACAATGGATCTTATCGAAAAGGCCTCTGAGAAAGACGTAAATGAAATAGCAGAGCGAATAGGGATGATGTTTGAGGCATACGATCAGGTGGATACGCTGAGAGAACTGGCGAACGCCAGATATATGCTGGATGTAACGGAAGATTATTGGGCAGGAGAGGTGGAATACATAGATTCTTTCGCAAAGGACATGAATATCAAAATCGGAGAGGTATTCCTGGCGGCAGCGGATTCAAAGGTGGCCGGGAAAATCGCGGATGCCCTCGAACTGGAAGAAGGCGAAACGCTGGAAGGTACTGCCGAATATTTCAAGAATATGGACGCGGCTGATGTGCAAGAAACCCGGATTATCAATGAGTATTACCGCTTGGTGAACGATCTGGCTGAAAACGACGTGGAAACGGAAATCTACAGAGAGATTACCGAAAAGCTCATAGAACTGGTAAATTATCGCAATGAGCAGGCGCGGGCAGCCGGCTACGAAAACTATGTTGAAGAAGCTATGGACGACCCGGGCTTGGTTCCTATCGAAGATGTGGGGGCTCTCAGTGAAATTTTACTGGCAAACAGAGAAGTATATGACGGGCTGGCTGACAATGAGATTCTCGACACCTCCGAAAAAATGAAATTCGATTTTTACGGCGCTGCAGAAGTTAAAAGCGCCATGGAAAACTTTTTGCTACAGGTAGACAGTAAGATGGCGGATTATTTCTCGGAATTTTACGAGCGTGGTCTCTTCATACTGGCTGAAGGTGAGAAGTCTTCGGGATCCGGATACACAACCACACTGACGACGTACCTTACACCGCTGGTTTACAATTATCTGGAGCATGACTTACGCGGACTTACCGACAGCCTGCATGAATTCGGGCATGCATATGCTTCGCATCTGACTTTGTCGAGAGGTGAGGACTATGGTGTTTATTATTCCGATATAGCGCTTTCCGAAGTGCAGTCATCGGGTCTGGAAGCATTGCTGCTGCCGCGATATGAGGCAATTTACGGAAAAGATGGGAAAAAAGCCAAAGCCGCAATGATGGAATTTATGCTAAATGGCGTAATAGACAGTGCAGCAGAGGAAAAATTCGAAAGAACGCTTTACGAAGCCAAGGATCTTACCGTGGACGACGTCTGTCGGATTTACTCTGAATGTATGGCGGATTTTGGCTTTGATATCACAGAGGGTGCGGAGGAGCCGGATGCGGAATATCTGAAATATGGATTTGTGCACGCCAACCACCCGTTTGACCAACCGATTTATCAGCAAAACTACGAGCTGGCATATTTTGCGGCAATTCAGCTGCATTTACAGGCAGAGGATGACTTTGATGCGGCTGCGAAAAAGTATCGTATTGCGGCCGACTGCGGAGATACCGGCCTGATCGGATACAAAGAGCTGATGAAGAAGATGGGCTTTGCCGATATTTCAAAAAAAGGCGAAGTGGAGAAAGTATTGAAAGATTATTGCAAAATGCTGACGGATTTGGAAGCCGAGATTTGAAGTGATGAGAAAAGGCATGAAAACAGAGATCTTTAAGACAGCAGCAATAACGGCCCGCATTATCAGATCGGGCCTGGCAATGGCGATGCCGGTGCTTTTCATAGGCAGCATGACCGTACTTTTGAACGGGTTTCCGGTGCAGGCGTACCAGGATTTCCTCAATACTTTTTTGGGAGGAGCCCTGAGAAGCATCATTATCGCGGTGCAGTTTGGGACAGTGGGAATACTGGCGATATACTTAACGGTGGCGCTGAATCTGAGCTATATGAAGCAGGTGGACCCGGAGAAAAGGTTGGTATTCGGGTTTGGAAGCCTTTTGGGTTGCTTGACGGGATTCTTCATTCTTGTGGGATTTTTCTCCGGGGAACCTGACTTTTCGCTGCTGAGCGGTCAGGGTGTTTTCAGTGCCATGATAGCCGGCCTGGTAGGCTCGGTGCTCTTTAATAAATTTGAAAAAATTTTTGTCACGCAGAAAATGGTCTTTGTTGATGGCGCGGACTCCGAATTTAACGCGTCCATCCATGTGATATGGCCATTTCTTTGCGTGGCTCTTTGTTTTGCTGCAGCCAACTACCTGGTAGTGGAATGTTTTCAGGTGCAGAGCATACAGTATCTTTTCTCAAAAGGCGTGGAGATGATCTTCCTGAAAATGCACAGATCCTATTCCAGCGGACTGTTGTTTACCGCCCTGGCGGATATCATGTGGTGGTTTGGTATCCACGGAAATAACGTGCTAAACCAGGTGGCGGAGGATCTGTTTACTTCCATCATTCCGGGGCAGATCGTGTCAAAGAGTTTCATGGACACATTCGTCAACATGGGCGGCACGGGATGCACGCTGGGATTGCTGCTGGCGATGCTGGTTTTCGGAAAGAGAAATTCCACGAAGAAGCTGGTGGGCATGGCGGTGGTTCCGGGGGCCTTTAATATTGGAGAAATGATGGTTTTCGGCTTCCCTGTCATCTACAATCCTTTGATGGCGTTGCCGTTTATTCTTTCGCCGGTTCTTTGCTATACCAATGCGTTCCTGCTCACAAAGGCGGGCTTCGTGCCGCCGGTGGTGAACGAAGTGGTATGGACCACGCCGGCGCTGATGAGCGGGTATCTGGCCACCGGATCGGTGCGCGGGATCTTCGTGCAGCTTATCAATATCCTGATTTCGGCTGCGGTATATGCGCCGTTTGTAATCATCAGCGAGAAAAAATCCTCGACGGTATTTTCTTATGAACTGAAAGAACTGGTGGAAGCCCTCAAAAAAAGCGAGGAATCGGCGCAGGACATCACCCTTACCGAATTTGGGGGAAGCGCAGGGAGATTCGCAAAGCATCTGGCGGTGGATCTGGAAATGGCTCTGAAAATGGCCGGGCGCGGCGCCGACCCGGGGAGTCTGGCAAATCCGCTGATAATAAAATATCAGCCCCAGGTGGACAGCAGCGGAAAATGCATCGGAGCAGAGGCGCTGCTTCGCTGGGAGCACGGCCTGTACGGGACGATATATTCGCCTCTTGTGGTGAAACTGGCCAAAGAAAGCGGAGATTTGTACGCGCTTGAAACTTATATTATCGAAAAGGCCATCAGCGAGTCGGAAGATATGAGGGCCTGCTACGGCGAGGGCTTCAAGCTCAGCGTGAATGCCACGGTGTCGACGCTTTACGACAGGCGGTTTGTGCCGTTTCTGCAGACCATGGCGGACCGGTACAGATTGAAACACGGAAACATCTGCATCGAGATTACGGAAGAGTCGGAGCTGGTGACAGGCAAGGAAACCGGGGATTTGATTAAAAGAATCAAGGCTTTCGGCTACACCTTCGCTTTGGACGACTTTTCCATGGGTCACACGTCGCTGCAATATCTGCAGCACAACCAGTTTGACCTGGTGAAGCTGGACGGCAATCTGGTCAAGAGCATGATGGACAACGAGCGCACGAAGGAAATCATCAGCTCCATTGTGTACCTGTCAAAATCGCTGAGCTTCAGGGTTTTGGCAGAGTTTGTCGAGACGACGGAAGAGAGGGATGCACTGGAAGAGCTGGGGTGCCTGCTGTATCAGGGATATCTCTACAGCCCGGCGGTAGATAAGCAGACATTTTTGGATATGGCAGGCAAATTTGAAAGGGTGTGAATGGTGAATACGCAATTTTGGCTGATAATAGTTCAATATGTTACGGTGGCTGCACTTTTTACAGAGGTGCTGATAGTTTTTCGCCGCTGGAAGAACGGGATCCATTCTTATCTGTTTTTGGCGTGTACGGCGTCTTTTGTAAGTAATATCGGCTACCTTTTTGAGCTTCTGGCAGGCTCGGAGGAAGCCTATATCACGGCGCTGAAGCTTTCTTATATGGGAAGGGTGTGGATCGTTTTTGCATTTTTCCTGTTCGCGTCGAAGATTTGCAACATCAGGATCCCAAAGGGCGTGATCGCCGCATTGCTGCTGGTGCATGTTGGAATCTATATTTCGGTGCTCGCCGTCGGAAGCAGCAATCTCTACTATGCGGACTACAGATTCGTGGCAAGCTCCGACTTTTCGAAATTCTACCATACCGATGGCACCATTCATGATCTTTTCATGGCGATGAACGCGGTTTTGAGCTTCCTGGCGTTTTACTGGGTATGGAGGGAGTATCGGAGGGAGAAAACCAGGAGTTTTGGCCGGAGACTTTTGATGGTACTGCTGGCTTATGGCGTACAGATCGTTTTCTTCATACTGCAGACGGTAAATGTGTTTAGCGCATCGGAATACTACGACCTGACCATGCCGGGGGCACTTTTCGGAACAGTGTTCATGTTGATCGGAATCCTGGGCTTTGACCTTCTCGGTACCCGGGAGATTGCAAAGGATTTCGCTATCGACAGCATATCCGAAGGAATCATCGCCGTGGACAACAACGGCAGGGTGCGGTATTACAACGAGCCTGCAGCCCTGATCTACCCGCAGTTTGATGCGTTCTATTCGAGAAAACGTGCAGGGGAGAGAAAACCCGTGGATAGCGAAGCGGATGATGGCCTTACGCCTTATGATATCGTGGACTCCGTCAGGAAAGCGGTGCGGGAAGGAAGCACGCTGACGGCAGGGGGGCGCATCTACAGCCCGGAGGAGAATGAGCTTTTCTACAGCGGCGAAAGCTACGGCAAACTCTACACGCTGGTGGACGAGACGGAGCGGTACAGATACATGGAAGAGCTGGAGGAGCAGCGGCAGCTTGCGGAGAGCGCAAACGAAGCCAAGAGTGCTTTTCTGGCCAACATGTCCCACGACATTCGCACGCCTATCAATGCGGTGCTGGGCATGAACGAGATGATCCTCAGGGAGTGCGAAGAGCCGCAGATTTTGGACTACTCCGAGAAAATCGGGACGGCGGGCAGCACGCTGCTGGGGCTGATCAATGATATTCTGGACCTTTCGAAGATAGAGGCGGGCAAGATGGAGATTCTTCCTGCAGAGTACGACCTTTTCGGCGCCCTGCGGGATATTTGCAATATGATAGCTTTGCGCGCCGAGGAAAAGGGGCTGGATCTTAGGACCGAGGTGGACAGCCGGCTGCCGCGAAAACTGGTGGGCGACGAGCTCAGGCTGAAACAGGTCATTACCAACATATTGACAAATGCAGTAAAATATACAGAGAAGGGTACGGTGACTTTTGCTGCGGGATTTGAAGAGCGCGGGGAAGGTTGCATTGCGCTGAAAGTCAGCGTTTCGGACACGGGCGCCGGCATCCGGGAAGAGGATTTGCCAAAGCTTTTCACGGAGTTTGACCGCATCGAGGAGGCGCAGCATAGCCATATCGAAGGTACGGGACTGGGACTTTCCATAGTGCAAAAGCTGCTTTCGCTGATGGGCAGCCGTCTGGAGGTAGAAAGCGAGTACGGTCGCGGCTCCAGATTTTACTTCACGGTGGAGCAGCAGGTGGCGGATGCGGAGCCGATCGGAGATTTCGAAAAATCCATGGCGCGCGTCACCGTGGAGAGGAAGAAGTATCGTGCGTCTTTCACGGCGCCGGATGCGGAGATCCTGGTGGTGGACGACACGCCGATGAATCTGGAAGTTTTCCGCAACCTCCTGAAAAAGACGCTGGTGAAGATAGATACGGCGAGCAGCGGAGACGAGTGTTTGGCCCTTTGCGAAAAGAAAAAATACGACCTGATTTTCCTGGATCAGATGATGCCGGGAAAAGACGGCATAGAGACATTGCATGAGCTGAGGGATAGCGGCAATGCGAACACGGAGACGAAAGTCATCTGCCTGACGGCAAATGCGGTGTCGGGCGCCAGAGAGAAATTCCTGGCGGCGGGATATGACGACTATCTGGCCAAGCCGGTGGAGCCGGCGAAGCTGGAAGAGATGCTGACAAGCGAGCTGCCGAAAGACAAGGTGCGGACGGCCGATGGCGGCGAGCCGAAAGAGGCGAACGAAAGCGGAATCCCGCAGTTTGTAATGGAAATCGAAGAGCTGGATATAGAGGAAGGTGAGCGGCTGAACGGCGACAGCGAAGCCTATATGACAGCGCTGAAAACCTACGCGGCTTCGATCCTCGCCCAGTGCGACGAGATTGAAAACCTGCTGGCGGCGGGCAATTTCGGCGACCTGACCGGCAAAATCCACGCGCTGAAAAGCACCTCGAAAGTGGTGGGAGCCACCGAAATCGGTGACTTCGCCCAGGCGCTGGAAAATATGGGCGCCTCCGGCAACTTCGACAAACTGAAATCCCTGACGGGCGAGCTCCTTTCGAGGTGCCGCCGCCTGGGCGAGGACCTGTCGCCGCTCCTTGCAAGCGGCGCGTTCCCGGAAATCCCGGAAAGCGACCTGAAAGAAGCCCTCACCCTAGTGCAGGAATTTTACGCGGTAGCGGATTTTGAAAGCATGCTGGGCGTGGCGGAAAAGCTGAAAGGCTACCGCGTCCCGGAAAGCGAAAAAGAGCGGTGCGAAAAACTGTTGCGCGCCGCGGCAGACTTTGACTATGAGGGCATGGCGGAAGCCGCCAAGCCGTGAAAGGTGCGAAAAGATGGAAGAGAAAATTTATCGTGAAAACGAAGAAGCGGAACAGAGCGAAAGAAAAAGCAACATCACGATCATCAGCCAGGGCTCGGCTTTCATGACCGATGCGCTGGAAAAGGCCTTGGAAAAAGAGGGCTTCGGGATAGCGCTGACACCGCCCGAAGTAAAGCAAATCGACGCCTTACGCGACAAGACGGATATTTACCTGCTCTACGGCGGAGACTTCCTTTTCGATGCGGCCGGATTTTTCGTATATCTCAAAGACCTTTGCATCGAGGACGAAAAGCCGCTTTGCATCGTGGGATACGAAAAAGAGCTGGCCGAGGTGCGAGAGGCGCTGCCTGAACAGTACATCTCAAAAGAATTCAAGCGCCCAGTGGATATGAAGCAGCTGGCTGCTTCCATTGTAGCCCTCGCTCTTGCGGACGAAGAGCGCAGAAAAGGAAAGCACATCCTGCTGGTGGACGACGATCCTGCATTTTTGAAAATCATGCAGGACTGGCTTTCCATGAAATACAACATCACACCCGTGCGCTCGGGCATGCAGGCCATCACCTACATCGCCAACCACAAGCCGGACTTGATCCTGCTGGACTACGATATGCCTATCACGCCGGGGCCGCAGGTCATGGAGATGATTCGCAGCGAGCACGACGCCAAAGAGATTCCGATCATATTCCTGACCGGCAAATCCGACAAGGAAAGCGTGATGACGGTCATGGCGCTGAAGCCTCAGGGGTATCTGCTGAAATCCACCGGCAGGGAAGATATCATGGCTGCCGTGGACCATTTCTTCGAGACCAAGAAGTGGGAGAATTCGTTGTAGCAGATAAAAATATGTCGCAAATACAAGGGAGAACGAAATACAGGAATAAAAAACCCGAGTCGGATCAGCCGGCCCGGGTGTTTGATTACAGATTCATTTCTTTTTTTACTTCTGCGAAGCACTTTACCGCAAAGTCCAGGTCCTCCTTGGTGTGAGCCGCGGACATCTGGGTGCGGATGCGGTCCTTGCCCTTCGGTACTACCGGATAGCAGAAACCGATGACATAGACGCCCTTTTCCAGCATGCGTTTTGCAAACTCAGCGGCCACGCGAGGGTCGTAGAGCATTACAGGGACGATAGGATGCTCGCCCGGCAGCAGGTCAAAGCCCAGCTTTTCCATCTCTGCGCGGAAGTAGCGAGCGTTTTCGTGAACTTTGTCGCGGAGCGCCGTGGATCCTTCCAGAAGATCTATGGTCTTGATGGCGGCGGCGCAGATGGCCGGTGCCACTGTGTTCGAGAAAAGATAAGGTCTGGATTTCTGGCGAAGCAGGTCGATGACCGGCTGGGACGCACAGGTGTAGCCGCCGGATGCGCCGCCCAGGGCTTTGCCCAGAGTGCCTGTGATAATGTCCACTCTGCCCATGACACCGCAATATTCTGCAGTGCCTCTGCCGTGCTCGCCCATGAAACCTACTGCGTGGCTGTCATCTACCATGACCAGCGCGTCGTACTGTTCTGCCAGATCGCAAATGCCCTTCAGGTTGGCGATATAGCCGTCCATGGAGAAAACGCCGTCGGTGGCGATGATGATCTTCACTGCGCCCTCGGCCTTGGCTTCTTCCAGCTTGGCCTTCAGGTCGTCCATGTCATTGTTCTTGTAGCGATATTTGTGAGCCTTGCAAAGACGCACGCCGTCGATGATGGAAGCGTGATTCAGCTCATCGGAAATAACTGCGTCCTCCGGTCCCAAGATGGTTTCGAACAGTCCGCCGTTGGCATCGAAGCAGGAAGAATAGAGGATGCAGTCGTCTGTGCCCACAAACTTGGCCAGACGCTTTTCCAGATCCTTGTGAATTTGCTGAGTGCCGCAGATAAATCTTACGGAAGCGAGGCCAAAGCCCCACTTGTCGTAGCAATCCTTGGCGGCCTTGATGAGTTCTTTGTTGTCAGCCAGTCCCAGATAGTTGTTGGCGCACATGTTTACTACTCTTTTTTTGGCAGTGGTGTCGATGACGTCGCTCTGTGGAGTGGTGATAATGCGCTCTTCGCGCCAGGTGCCTGCGTCGCGGATGGACTGCAGCTCCTGATTTATCAGTTCATATGCTTTTTTCATAGAGTGAATTTCTCCTTTCAAAAAACTATCGCATCGGGTCTGCGAGGCCCGTTTTTATTTGGTCCAGTCCAGAATGACTTTTCCGGATTTGCCGCTGTGCATTGCTTCAAAACCCTTTTCGAAGTCCTTGTAATTAAAGCGGTGCGTGATGGCAGGCGCCAGATTCAAGCCGCCCTGCACCATGTATGTCATCTGATGCCAGTTGTCCAGCTTGCGGCCGTAGATGCCCTGCAGGGTGAGGCCTTTGCAGATCACATTGTTCAGGTCCAGTGTGGCGTCGCTGTTGCCCAGCCCCAGGAGGCTGATCTTGCCTCCGTTTCGCATCACGCCGATCATCTGATTCAGCGCTGCCGGGCTGCCGGACATCTCCAGACCCACGTCGATGCCTTCTTTGATGCCCTGAGCGCGCATTACATCCCAAAGGTCTTCTTTGGTGGTGTTTACTGCTGCGTCGGCACCCAGTTTTTTCGCCAGCTGCAGACGGTCGTCGCTGATGTCGGTGATGATGACTCTGCGGGCTCCGGCGTATTTTGCGATGGCCACTGCGATGATGCCGATAGGGCCTGCGCCGGTGATCAGCACGTCTTCGCCCACCAGGTCGAACATCAGGGCTGTGTGTGTGGCGTTGCCCACCGCATCGAACATAGCGACTATATCTTCATCCATTTCAGGGTCGATGGCGATTACATTCGAAGCAGGAATGCAGACGTATTCGGCAAAGGCACCGTCTCTGTCCACGCCCACGCTCTTGGTGTCCTTGCACCACTGAATATTGCCGTTGTGGCAGTTGCGGCAATGTCCGCAGGTGATGTGTCCCTCGCCGCTGACTCTCTGCCCTATTTTAAATCCCGTGACGCCGGCTCCCAGCTCTGCGATCTCGCCCACATATTCGTGGCCGATGACCATAGGCGGTTTGATGTGCTGAGCCGACCAAGGGTTCCAGTCGTAGATGTGTACGTCGGTGCCGCAGATGGCAGTCTTGTGAATCTTGATGAGAACTTCTCCCGGCCCGACCTCCGGCTCAGGCACCCGGCGGAGTTCCAGCCCCGGCGCAGCCGCAGGTTTTACTATTGCATCCATTAATTTTTGCATTATTTACTCCTTCCTTTGTGTCCGGTTACCGTCCGCTTTCTCTAAGAGCATCTCTCGGGAATCTTCCACTTTTTTCTACATATATTTTAGTCTCGCGTCCCTGCGAAGACAATAGGGATTTTAACGCACGCGGGTTATCGAAAAAACCGAACACGGGGGTGGGCATTGCAGGCCTGCGGGGTAGCGCGGATAGTGCTGGCGGCTTCGAATGGCAGAGCGGTGGCCCGCAAATGAGATTTACTCTGCCAATTTTCATTAAAAAGGCCTATTTTCCGTGAAACATTTGACTAAATTTTTCCAAATGAGGAGCTTTTGCCAAAATAATACTTGAAAATTTTAGAATATGAGGCAATTTAGACAAAAATCATTGGCAAAAGCGCTCAAAATGGCAGAACAGAAGCCCGCAAATGTGACTTTCTCTGCCAAATGCAAAAATATGGCGGTGGAAGGCCGTGAAACATTGCGGCGGGCCAATCGCCTGCCGCTCTTGCGGACCGACTGCTTACCGCTCTTGCGGGCTGGGCGTTGCAGGCTTGCGAGCGGGCAATATTGACTAAAAAGCTGATAATTACTATAATTTAAGGTGCGGGCGCGCAATAGGATAACGCCGCTGTGGACATGGTCTGTGGGGTCTTAGCGCTTCGCGAAAACAGTGGTGTTCTTAAGTAAGAGAGGAATTACATATGGGCTTCAGAAAAAAATTTACTTCTTGGATATTAACAATTGCGCTGGTATGTGCCTTGGTGCCTGCCTTTGGGGAGACAGCAAGGGCAATATCTGGCTGGAGCGGCGAAGGAGCCGGCACTCCCACCAATCCGTATATAATTGATGCACCGGAAAAGCTGGCAGAATTTCGCGACATAGTCAATGGTAACTCTGCTGTGCCGCAAAACAGCGCTGCTTGTGCAGTGGTGACGACGAATCTTACAATTCCGGCAGGTTGGGAGCCTATTGGCACGGTTACGACAAAATATACCGGCATTTTTGATGGCGGTAACCATGAGATTATATTGAATGGCGTCGGAAGTTCAGGAGTTGACTATATTTATGCGGGATTGTTCGGACGTGTCGGCGCGGGAGGTGTAGTGAAAAATGTGGTGGCCAGCGGTAACGTCTCGGCGAGGAATTCTGACGGTTATGCATACGCCGGAGGCATAGTAGGCCTGAATGAAGAGGGTATCATCAGAGCCTGCAGATGGATAGGTGACACATCCACAGTCTGTGCACAGTCCGGCACAGCAACAGCATACGCCGGAGGCATTGCGGGAAGCAACGTTGGGGGGACAATAATCTACTGTTGCAATACGGCCGGCGACATTGCGGCGACAGGAGATAGCGCCAATGTCGGTGGAGTGGCCGGCGGAAACGAACAAGTCGGTGTATTGACAAATTGCTTCCACAAAGGTAGCGGAGCGGTGACGGCGAATGGATCTGCAAATGTCAGGGCCGGCGGCATTGTGGGGTTTAATTATAATAGTGCCAAGGTGGTATACTGCTTTGACAATGCAGGCGATATCACAGCAAATGCTGAAAGCTGTTGGGCCGGCGGCATTGCGGGACGTAATAATGGAGAGATTTCTAAGGGCTATCATCGAGGTGGCACAGTGACTGCCCAGAGGACAAGCGTAAGCCTTGTCGGTGCTCTTGCAGGGGGCCACTACGACGGAGGGACAATATCGGATTGTCTTTTCCCTAGTGAAGTGAGCAGTGTAGGCGCATTAGCAGGCACCTTTACCAATGTAACAGGATTGGCTGACAGCGCATTTGCAAACGTTGATCTTGCCGGCTTGGGCTGGGAAAACGACTGGTATAGCAGCACGGACGGTCCTCAGCTGCGTGGCTTTGAATCGGAGCATCCGAAGTTGGCCGACACATGGGATGAGCTGTATGCAAATATCCGACTGGGTGGATACATTAAACTCGTAAACAATGCAACTTTTGTTGAGGCTGCAAATATCGGTAGATATCTTACGGTCCCTGCGGCTGTGGACGCTTATTTGGACCTAAATGGCAAGACTATAAATCGCAATTTTGATCCTTTAAAACAACTTACCAATGAAAGGGTTATGGCAGTTGAGGGCAGACTGAAACTGTCGGACAGTAGTGCAGCGAAGACCGGAAAAATTACCGGCGGTAAAAGTGAAAACGGTGCCGGTGTGTATGTTGTAAGTGGTGGTCTTTTCAATATGACCGGGGGCACCATCAGAGACAACGTTGCAATGACAAACGGTGGCGGTGTGTATGTGGCCGATGGGGCCAAGCTCACTCTTTCAGGCGATGCGACGATTACGGATAATACCAAATATCTTTCCGCGACGCAGGAATACAAAAATAACAATGTTTATCTGCCAAATGGCGGAACCATTTCTATCGGAGGCAACCTGACAGGTACTGTAGGCGTGACGATGGAGACTGCCGGCGTTTTTACAAAGGGACTTTCCGGAAATGGTGCGGCAACGAATTTCGCAAGCGATGATACCGGCTTTTCCGTTGAAATCACCGATGCCGGAGAGGCAAAGCTGATTGAAAATCCTGCTACCAATAATACTAATAATACTAGGCACAAAAGACGGACAAACGTCGAAACAGTGACTACGCCGGAGACGGAGACCAAAGTTGAGCCTGAACCGGAACAGAAACCTGCGCAGACGATGACGACAAGCGAGCTTTTGGCCCGTTATTCCGACTTGGTGCCGGGAGCTTGGTATATCGAATCGGTGCTCTACGTGGTAGACAAAGGCGCCATGCAGGGTACGGACAAAGGCTTCGAGCCGAACGCAAAGAGCAGCCGCGCCATGATAGCGCAGATGCTGTTCAATCTTGACGGCGCAGCAGCCGGCGGAAATACTGCGGCCTTTGATGACGTGAAGCCGGGCGACTGGTATGCAGCTGCGGTGACTTGGCTGGTGGAAAAGGGCATTGCTCGTGGCGAGGGCGCAAATTTTGGCGCGAACAAACCAATCACCCGCGAACAGCTGGCTATGATGCTCTATGGCTATGCGCAGTACAAAGGCTATGACGTGAGCGCCAAGGGAGACCTGAATGCGTTCCCGGATGCGGCAGGTGTCAGCGGTTATGCACAGGAAGCTTTGGCTTGGGCAGTGGGCACAGGTATCATCAGCGGAACGACCGATGAAAGCGGAGCTGCGGTCCTTGACGCACAGGGCAGCGCTACCCGCGCGCAGGTGGCAGCTATGTTTATGAGATTTTGTGAGAACATCGCAAAATAATATGCAATAGAGATTTATTTTTGGAGGAGCGAATGAAAAAGAACCTTAAAGATATAAAAGAAATGCTGGAGTTTATCGAGAAGTCGCCAACGGCTTTTCATGCGGTGGCAAACGCCGAGGAGATGCTGAAAAAAGCGAAATTCGTCGAGCTCAAAGAAAGAGAAAAGTGGCTGGTGGTGCCAAACGGCAGATATTATGTGAAGCGTAACAGCTCTTCGATTATTGCTTTCACCGTGCCGGCGGACGGCTACGGCCCTTACCGCATTGTGGCATCCCATAGCGACAGCCCGAACTTCAAAATCAAGGAAGTGGCAGGCCTGGTTCGTGGCGAATATGTTTGCCTGAATACCGAGGGCTACGGCGGAATGATTCTCTCCACATGGCTGGACAGACCGCTTTCCATCGCGGGCAGAGTGTTCACTGAGGAGTGTGACGGCAACGGCCATTGCTGCCAGAATTGCAACGGCATCGTGGAAAGATTGATGAATATGGAAAAGGACACCGTGCTGATTCCGAATCTGGCCATTCACATGGACAGAAGCATGAATGACGGCTATAAATTCAACAAGCAGGTGGATATGATGCCGCTTTGGGGAATGAAAGACGGTGGCGGGAAAATATCCCTGATGGAGATGGTGGCGGAAGCTGCCGGTGTTGATAAGGACAAAATCCTGGGTAGCGATCTCTTTGTTTACAACCGCCAGAAGGGCAGCGTTTGGGGCGCAGAGGACGAATTCGTGTCGTCGCCGCAGCTGGACGACCTGGCTTGTGCATTCTC
>CAMPBN010000001.1 GCA_946638265.1 uncultured Bacillota bacterium | reverse complement strand
GAAACGGATGGCGGAAGAAGTGAATGCGTTGCTGCCGATTTTGTATGACGAAGAGGATCCGCGCAAATATCTGGAGAAGCTGACCGAACTGCTGGGCGGTGCGAAATCGCGGGCCCTCCGGACAGTATTCTGCATCAATAGCGCCGTAGCGTATTGCGACATGGACGACTACGAGACTGCGAAATCGCAGCTGCACGCCCTGGACCCGCAAAAACTCCGGGCCCGCTACCGCCTGATCTACGAGCTGAACGACGCCATTATATCCATGCATCTGGGCGAAGTGGAAAAGACGATGGAGATCTGGAATGCGGGAAAAGAAGCGTTCCTGGCCATCGGGCTCAGCGAAAATTTCGGGCCGTCCGTGGCGAGCTTGCGAATTTTTGCCATGATATATGAAGGGCGCGAGGAAGATGCGAAAAGAGAAATCGACGTGGCCCGCGCCAGATACCCTCGCCCGCGCAACCAAAAGGCTTTCGATTTTCTGGAGGCACTGCTGGAAAAGTAGGCGAATTACGAAAGTTCCCTGTCCACCCAGAGTTTCAAAGTCTCGATGGCAAGGGACATTTCCGAAAGATGGGCGCGGAAGGCTTCAAAGTCCTCGCGCTCGTCGACGGTAATCTGCCCGTCCGCAGCGATATCTATGATTCGGTCCTTGTCACGATTCAGAGCGTTCAAATTGGACAGAAGTTCCATGGTGATTTGCGGCAGGTCGTGGATGGTTTCCACTTCCGGCACATATTTCCGCCCGATGGGGCATTCCCTGGTGCAGAAGTAATTGCAAAGCTCGGGCTTGCGGTAGACTTCCGCCATCCGGATGACGTCCTCGGGCTCTGCGACCTTCTTGCCGCTTTCAATTTTCTCAACAATGCTGGCGGACAGTACACCGCCGGTGGCATCTTCCACGTCGGCGCGAGTCATTCCAACGTCTTCGCGAGCCTGCTGGTAGATGTTTTTGTTTTCTTTAGTCGATTTTTTGCCCATAATTTTTCCTCCGTGAGAACCGAAAAGCATTCTACTAGCTAGCATTATATCCAAATATAGAATCTTTTTCCACAAAATCCGCAAAATAAAGGCCCCTAATTCGCCATAGCAGATATATATTCGGCGGGCCGGACATCATATAATAGAGCCATCAAAGGAAATAAAAAATCGCTCTATGAAATGATCGTCTTCTGGGAGAGCGGTTTTTCCGGAAAATAGAATATCTCATTTGGACTATATATGTTGTTCATTCAGCGGAGCGTCCAAATGAGTTTCCGCTGAACTGCAGCGAAAATCAAAGTTAACCAAAACTGTTCAAGAGGAGTGTTTTACATATATCTTTAGAAGGGGGGAGCGAAAATGCTGACTTTTTTATTTACAATCTTGATGCTCTATATTGGCTGGAAGCTGGTATTGTTCGCTCTCCAGGCCACCTGGGGCTTAATGAAAATCATATTCTGCGTCTTGGGCCCGGTCATTCTGATCGTTCTGGCCATCGCCGGGATCATCTACGGGGCGCTGCCGCTGGTCATCATAGTGGCCGTCATCGCCGCCGTTGTCAGCGCGCTGGGGAAAGTGGTATAATGTCCGCAGGAACAGACGACGGGAGCGCGAGCTCCCTTAAATATGCGCAAAGAAAGGGAATAAAAAATGGATTTTGAGACAGTGGTAAAAAGCAGGCGCAGCATCAGGCGCTTTGAAGACAGGGAGATTCCGCGGGAGGCAATGGAAAAAATCGTGGATGTTGCACGATTTGCACCCAGCTGGAAGAACACCCAGATAGTGAGATACATTGTGGTGGCAGATCCGGAGCTTCGCTGTGCATTGGCGACCCCGGAATGCGTTTTTGATTTTAAATACAATCTGCGCACTCTGGAAGGCGCAACCGCCATTGTATTGCTGACATATGTGAAAGGCCGCTCCGGCTTTGAAAAGGACGGCTCTTACAGCACACCGACCGGCTCCGGCTGGCAAAATTTTGACGCCGGCATCGCAGCTCAGACTTTCTGCCTGGCCGCAGAGGACCAAGGCATCGGCACGGTCATCCTGGGGTATTTCGATGAAGAGGCGGTACGAAAAGTCATCGACCTGCCGGAAGACCAGGCACTGGGCGCCATCATCGCTTGCGGCTACCCGGCCGAGTCTCCGGAAGCGCCAAAGCGCAAAGAAGTGGCAGAGCTGCTGACGTACAGGTAGATTTTCCGCGGGAGGAACAGTATGTGGACGATGAATTATGACGAAGCGGCGCGTTACTGGGAAGAAAAGGACCGGGACAGCGCGCATATGGAACCTCAGGCGCTGAAGGCGCGAATCGAAGAGTTTATCACGGCGAACAACACCTGCGCCCTGGCTACGGCCTCGGCGGACGGGGATTTTGTGCGCAACACGCCGATAGAATATAATTTTTTGGACGGATGGTTCTATTTCCTCTCCGAGGGCGGCCTGAAATTTCGCGCCCTGAAGGAAAACGAAAATGTGGGAATCGCCATATACGAATCCTACGGCGGATTTGGTAAGTTGAAAGGCCTTCAGGTCACCGGCACTGCGGAGATGGTGGAGCCGTTTTCGGCGGAATACCTGCGCGTGCTGGAATTCAAGAAAATCCCCGAAGATGCGATGCGGAAGCTGCCCCACGCCATGCACCTGATCAAGGTGGCCCCGGCCGCTTATGACTACCTGGACTCGGCGCTGAAAAAGGAAGGCTTCGCCATCCGCCAGCACCTGGAGGTGTGATGAAATTAGAAAAGAGACCACAGGGTCTCTTTTTTGTATGGAATCCTGCGGGCAACTTCCGGAAAGTACGTTTTAACGGACACGACCTGAATACAATAAAAAGTGAAGAGAAAGGTTGTATTTAAGAGGTTATGTTAACAAAGGAGGTCGCCCGATGATTAGAATGTTCAGGTTTTTTGAATGGTGTTTGCTCGTATGTGTAGTTGCGATCTACAAATTATTAAAGATAAAGTGGTGAGAATTAAGAAGGGGGACGACAGATGTATTGGTATGACTATTTTGATAAAGATGTGCTGATTCGCTATATCGGAGAGGGCCCGGAGATTTTGCACAAAGGTGATGAATGCTGGAGCCATCTTACGCCAAGACCTGATTACAAGGACGAATTATACTGTCGGGCAATATATTTGGGGCAGGGCTGTTGGGAGTGCTTGCGTAGCATAGACGAAGCGGAGGCTCTTGAAATATTGCGGGAATGGGGATATACGGAAAACCCGCCGTCAGAAAAGTAAGGAGCGTATCACGCTGCAGCTCATGCAAAAATGCGCGAAAATCCCTGCTCGGGCTGGCACGAAACCCCGGCGGTATGCTATAATGGGACGGGGTTAGAGAAGAGATCACAGGGGTGGTCTCTTTTTGTGTGGGACTCCTCGCCACAAGGGGGCCTTTTTAATGGACAATAAATTTGGCAGACTATTACTGCGGAAGACTGTAAGAAAGCAAAGGAAGGTTTTATTATGGGGAATCATTTACAATTAGGAATTACAAAAATAGGCGATTTGCTTTTGAATAATAAGATTACAAATCTTGATGGCGTTGGCTCGTTTTCAGATATTAAGTTGGTCATTCCAGAGTATCAACGGCCATATAAGTGGACAGCTAAAAATGCGAATCAGCTCTTGGATGACATTGAAGATGCAATGAGTGCGAATAAGGAAGCGTATCGCGTCGGAACGTTAATTTTGCATAAAGAAGAGAAAGATGGAAATGGTGAAATTTACTACAATATAGTGGACGGGCAGCAGAGGGTAATTACATTTTCGTTATTGCTGCATGCGTTTGGTGAGCATAAGATTTCTTTTCTTGAGCAATTAGTTTTTACAAATAAATCTACACTTCGTAATGTAAAGAATAACTATAGAGCTTTGGAAAGAAGAGTAAATCAATTTCAAGCTGATGATAGAAGGAAGAAATTATTAAGCGATTATATTATTAATAATTGCGAATTAATTGTAGTAATTACAAACGATTTATCTGAAGCTTTTCAGTTTTTTGATTCACAAAATGCAAGAGGGAAGGCACTGTATCCACACGACTTACTTAAAGCATATCATCTCCGTGAGATGGGTGGCATTAGTGTCGAAGAAACTGAAAAAACAGTAAAAACGTGGGAGGATCTAAAACAAGGAGATTTAGCAAATCTTTTCAACGAATATCTTTACAAGTTAAAAGAATGGGTTAAAGGCAATCGTGCTGATGAATTGACAGAGCATAATATTGATCTGTTTAAAGGGATTACAATGCGGGAAAATCATCCGTATGCTCAATACTATAAAGGGGCATTCGCGTACGCAGACGAATTAAATCATTCACATGTGCCATTTGTTACGGGAAAGCAATTACTGAATCCGTTTCAGTTGAATGCGCCGGTAATAGCAGGAAAGCCATTCTTTGATTATTCAAAGCATTATTTTGAAATACTCGCCGATATACAGAATAACGATAAATACGAGGGTTATTTCATAAATGATAATCCGATTGTTAAAACCCTTGATCTTCCAAAATGGAAGAAAGGGGTGGGGAATCGAATTACTCGGCAAATGTTTGACACTGCAATATTGCTCTATGTTGACAGGTTTTGCCCTCAAATACCGTCAAAACAAGACCTTGGTTATCTCGACCAGTTTGTAGTACTTGCATTTATATGGGCGTATTCCATGCGTGCACAGTATGTCAATGTTGGCTGGTGGGTTGCTCAAAATTATATTATGGGCACACCAAAGAGAGAAATAGTTAATGCGTTTAATATTTACAAAGTTATAGCAGAAGCGGATTCGCCAAGCATATTGCTTAGCAGAATGTCAGATATTTTAGTTCCATTACAGAAATCGGAGCTTAAAGAAAATATAGAAGATATAGATAGTGCAGATGAAGAAAAAATCTATTCTAATTATCTACACTACTTTAAGGAGCATAAATTTTTGGAGGGTTAATTAATGGCGAGGGAAGAATTAGCATTAAAAGAAGCTTCAATCAAAGAAATTTTTAATGGATATGAAAAGTGCGTATATGAAATCCCAATTTACCAAAGAAACTATGCTTGGGGAAAAGATGAAATCTCGGCGCTGGTTCAGGATATATATGATGCGTATTCTAAAAAATCGAATAAGCCATATTATATTGGAACTCTAGTGTCTTTTCACAAAGGTGATAATGTTTTTGAAATTATTGATGGGCAGCAGAGGCTTACTACACTGCGAATTTTACTAGATGTTTTAGGGCTTGAAGTTCAGAATAAATTAACTTATAGGGCAAGAAGAAAATCAGATAATACATTAAAAAATCTCGGAAAAAAATTCTCAAATGACGAAGAACTGGATGAGGGTATTATAAGTGGATATAAGTATGCTGAATCTGCGATAAAAAATTTGGGATTTCAAGAAGGTGGAAAAGAGAAAAAAGAATTCGTAGCATTTTTTGAAGATAAAGTGAGAATAATTCATTATCAGGTACCGAAAGATATCGATTTGAATCATTATTTTGAGATAATGAATTCACGAGGCGAACAACTTGAAAAGCATGAAATAGTTAAAGCAAAGCTTATGTCAAAACTTGCCGATGACGAAAAAAAGGCTTTCAATATAATTTGGGAAAGCTGCGCTGAAATGAATATATATGTTCAGCAATCATTCGTCAAAAACAATAAAGAAGATATTTTTGGTGAAAAACATGATCGCTTTATAGTGGAATCTTTTGAGCAGATTGTCAAGTCGATAGGAGCAGCCGAAGACAAAGAATATCAAAAGATATCATTAAAAGACATTATAAATAAATGGGGAGAGGAAGGCGAAGCAAAAGAAAAAAAGCAGATTGAGACAAAAGATTCGTTTATTCCTATTATTGATTTTCCAAATTTCTTGCTCATTGTTTTGAAAATATCGCAAATGAATGAACAGGGCTTTGACGCAAATGGTTTTATCTTGGATGATAAAGAATTAATAAATGAATTCGACAAGGCAAAAATGGATTCAGATAAAATTAAAAAATTTGCCTACAATCTCCTAAAAGCAAGGTTTTTCCTAGATAATTATGTGGTTCACCATTCCAAAGAAGAAGACTCACCGGATAATAATCCTTGGAGTATCCAGACCCGAGACAAAGAAGGGAATTTAAAAAATACTGTTGGAACATCACAGGATGAGTTGGTGCATCTGCTGTCCATGTTTGAAGTCGCTTTTACAGCTCGCCAGAGGAAAAATTACCTGTTCTATTGCCTTTTCTATTTATTAAACGATTATGACGGAAATACGGTAGATTACCTAGCTTTTGTTAAAGAACTTGCAGATAGATATTTTATTGGTGTCTACATGGATGAGGATAAGTTAAATGCTAATCATAGACCGAAACCAGGCAGTTTTGATGAGGTGATGCTGGCAAAGAATTCTCTCAATCGTACAAAATTAACAGAAAAAACAAAAGCTGCTTTTATTGATATGTATGGAGATGGAACCGAAGCTACAAAAGGAATTCCGCTGTTTGTTTTTAACTATATAGATTATAGACTGTGGAAATTATATGATACTGATGCAAAGAATCTTGATAAAGAAAGCCCAAAGAGGAAAGCGTTTTTCTCGACGCTTGGTTGTGAGGATTTTGGACTAAAAGTATTCGATCGGTTCTATTTCTCGAGAACAAGGACAAGTTTGGAACATTACTATCCACAAGCTAATGTAATAGCCGATGAGGGTGGATTAAATGAGGCCCAAATTAACTGTTTGGGGAACTTTGCCATGATTGGCAGTGAAGCAAACAGTTCCGGTTCTAATTGGTCTCCTAAGGCGAAATTAGACCATTATCTTGATAAATCTAAGAAAATAAATCCTGTCAGCGTCGCTTCATTAAAGTTCAGGATAATGATGCAGATTTGTAAAGACAAGGGAAGATGGGAATTTGAAGAAATAAAAGAACATCAAGAAAAAATGCTGAGAATTATATTTGAAAAATAATAAATGCTGCTGAGGTAAGGTATGAACTTAGAGGGACTAAAGTCTTTTATAGAAAATCAAACGTGGACTTTTGCTAAGACTTACGCAGATAGGGCACCGCACGAATACATTGTCAGACATAAATGCGCCGGCGATGATGTAGAGTTTATGGCGATGGTGGATTATATCTCTGAGAACGGGATTACCATGTATTTTTGGAATCATCCAAACAAGTACATCTTTGTGGACGGCAGGCAGTACTGGGTGATGAAAGATAGTGATGATGATCCGTCGATTGTAATTAATAGGGCGAATTTAGAGGAATATAAACTGTCTATTGTTTGGAAAGGTGAGGAACGAAGCAGTGCTAATTCTTGAATGGACGAACAAAAATGTAACAGAGGCCGATTTGTTCATAAAACTTGATAAGGGCGAGATGGACAAACTGGAATCACTGTTTCCTGAAATCAGAAAAGGATGGCATAATGTTCTTGATTCAGGCTACGTTTTTCTGAACAGAGAAAAGAAGACTATTACACCTTTGAATGTGCTGAGTTTGGCCTTTGGTGGGCAGTACAACGGATATCCACCATATGGGGGTGAAGTCGATACTGAAATCGATTTTACTAAGTTCACATGGGTTCCGTACACTGAATGTGAGCAAAATAGAATGTAGCAATATAGGCGGGCTATGAATTTCTAATTAACACAGACAGAAATATGACGAGAAAGTAAGCTATTAAGAAAGAAGGGAGCAGTATGGGACAAAAAGAAAAAATTATCGCTTTACTAAAATTGAATACTACTATGACTCAAGGGCAGTTGGCTGAAACAATTTACGGTGATAAGAACCATAGTCCCAATATTTATACGGCCTTATCTAAGCTTGTGACTAATGGCATTGTTATAAGAACCGGCAGTAATCCATCATATTATTCTTTATCTGGGGTAAAACCTATAATATTTGAAAAGAGCATAAAGCGGATAAAATTAGGATGTAATTTTAATAAAGATTTAATAACAGATGATACTTTGAACGAGGCAGAAAGGGATGTGATGGGTGCGGATAATTATGGCTCTGAAATGGACATGATTACCCGTTGCCTTAAAACGTATCCATACAATACGGATTCAGACCTTGTAGCCATGAAGGTTGGACTTATAGATATTACGAATTCAACTCATCTCTCGCAGCACAAGAGTAAAATAAGCATGGCAGAGCTTTCGGATATTATTGCTTCTATTCCCAATATTGATGAACGAATAAAAGCTGGTGATCCGGAGGTGGTAAATACTATTGCGCGTAGTAATGGGAAGATTAATCTTTTTTCTTTTGCGACAAAGTATTGCTGCTATCACAATAAGAACCTTTATGAAAGAGATGATTATTCTATCTTAGATTCGGTATTAAAGGATAGCCTTCCAAAGTATTTCGACGATATTACAAGAGGACAGATACAAAGATGGCAAAATTCTTACAACTATGCAGCATATAACGACTACATTACAAAGAAGCTTGATGAATTAAACATTACAACAGCTTTTAGAAAGCGAAAATTTGATTGGTTTGTATGGTATAAGAATCGATAGAGCATATAGGGAGGCTAATAGGTTAAGAACATGGTGAGAATATGTCAGAGAGTGAATATAATTTATACTTATGATAATACCCAATGGGTAATGGTGTAGCCTATGAAAGTTATTCTGAGCAGAAAAGGCTTTGATTCAGCGAATGGCGGGATCGTTAGCCCTATATTTGAAGATGGTACTATGATTTCTTTTCCGATTCCATCGGATGATTGGGATAGATATGATGAATTACAGTACAAGGGGATTCCCTATTCGGAGATTCTAAAAGACTTGAATTATAAAGGCCCCTCATTTTGCCATGTTGATCCTGATTTAGACCAGAGCAGAAGGATTGAAAAGATAAAAGGCTGGGAGCCTGCTTTTGGTCAAGTTGATTCTTCAGCGGGTTACTTAAAGAACATAGGGGTAAATAAAGGCGATTTGTTCCTGTTCTTTGGAAACTTTCACCGCGTTGAGAAAGCTAATGGGCACTATCAATATGTGCGAAAAACAGGTGACTTTTATAAAGACAATGATTTACAGGTAATATGGGGATATTTGCAGGTTGGTGAAGTCGTTGATAATCCTGAAGAGATTAAAAAATTATGGTGGCATCCTCACGCTAAAGGAAAACATGTGGTCAAGAAAACAAATATGATGTTTAAGGCAGCAAAGAATCTTTCTTTTGACAGCAATATGCCAGGAGCAGGTCTATTAAAGTATGACTTAAAACGAGTCTTAACCTTAGAGAATGCAACTAAAGCCACATGGAAAATGAATACAGTTTATGATGTTGAACATGTTTTTAGTAAAAGAAAAAACCTCGCAAAAGCTCCGAGTGCAGGAATATACTATGCCGGTATATGGCAGGAGTTGGGGTTATTTGAGTCTGAAGCCTGTTCAAATTGGGCAAAATCAATAGTTTTATAGAATTTTCCATCGGAGGTATCTATGTTAAAAGTATACTGCTATTCAAAGTGCACGACGTGCAAGAAAGCGTTGAAGTGGCTGGACGAGAGCGGCGTGAAATACGAGCTTTTGGACATTAAGACGGAGCATCCGGACGAGGCGGAGCTGCGGGCGCTGCACGAAAAGAGCGGGCTGCCGCTGCGAAAGTTTTTCAATACCAGTGGGCAGCTGTACCGGGAGATGGAGCTGTCGAAGAAGCTGCCGGGCATGAGCGAGGACGAGATGTATCGGCTTTTGGCGTCGGACGGGATGCTGGTGAAGAGGCCGCTGGTGGTGGCGAAGGACTGCGTGCTGGTGGGCTTCAAAGAAGACGAGTGGCGTGCGCTGCTGTAGATTCGTTGGTTTTGGGTCGCGGGAGAAGCGACCCATTTTTGTGCCGCGGAAAGACAAAATGACATTGACAACCCGGCCTAAATGCAGTATAATTGTGACAGAGTGGAAATGACGTGGAAGGGGAGCTGGACAAGGATTCAGTTGTTGCATTTTTTGCAACAGTTCAAATATGGGCGAATTCTGTTTTGAAGGAGTATATCATCAAGGGCTTTGCAATGGATGACGAACGTCTGAAAGGGAACGACGGCGGCAACTATTGGAAAGAATTGCTCGGGCGAAAAATAGCATAAAAAAATAGGATTATCGGAGAAATCGGTTATGAAAAAGATTAAAACATTTGAAGAGGCCATGGCGCGAATAGAGGAATTGGAACGTGAAAACGCGGATTTGCGAAAGGAACTTGAATATTACAAGCAGCGCAAAGCCAGCGGGCGCCAGCCGCACAATGCCAAGTGGACGGCCATATATAACGATTTTGTGATTTGTTACGAAAAGGGCATGGACTTGATTGAGATTGCCGATCGAAACGGCATCAGCAAACGCAGCGTATATCGGTACAAAGCGTATTACGAAGAAATGTTGAAAAAGAATCCAAAAGTCGTGGCGGGCGCCACAGAAAAGAAAAAGGGAGAATAAGAGTACATCGGGTAATTTCCGTCTAAAGTATAAAAAATGAAATTGTTTGAGGTCACAATTTGTGACCTCAAACATGGAGATGAAAATGGTAAATACAAAACAAACGGCTAATGAAATAGCGCCTGTTATTACCGAAATAAAGGATATTGGGAGCCTTGTTTATGTTATTCGTGGAAAACAGGTCATGATAGACAGTGATTTGGCGATGCTTTATCAGGTTGAGACAAAGAATCTCAACAAAGCAGCAACGCGTAACGCTGACCGGTTTCCGGAGGATTTTCGTTTTAAGCTTACGAAAGAGGAATTTGATGGTTTGAGGTTCCAATCTGGAACCTCAAACGAAGAGCAAGGCGGTCGCGGTGGCCGCAGATATTATCCCTATGCCTATACAGAGCAGGGAATAAGTATGCTTGCAAGCGTTTTGCATAGCAAGGTTGCTGTTCAAGTGAGTATAAATATCATGCGCACTTTTGTTGAAATGCGTCGCTTTGTTGCCCGCAATGCACTTCTCTTTGAAAAGGTTAGTGATATAGAACTGAAACAGTTGGAATACCAGAAAAGCACGGATGAGAAGTTTGACAAGGTGTTTCAGTATATCGAGGAACATGCAGAATCGGAGCAGAAGATATTCTTTGATGGACAGATTTACGATGCGTTCAGCTTAATTACATCCATCATCCGGAAAGCGCAAAAGGAGATAATCCTGATTGACGGATATGTCGATGTGGATACATTGAACATCCTGGCAAAGAAGAATGCAGGGGTCAATGTGAAGATATATACATATGCGAACGCACCGCTTACGAATAGGGATGCGGATAATTTTAATACACAGTACCCGACATTGACAGTGAAGAAGACACAGGTGTTCCATGATAGATTTATCATACTGGATGGGAAGACAGCGTATCATATAGGGGCATCCATAAAGGATGCCGGAAAGAAATGCTTTGGTATTTTTCTAATAGATGATTCGGGTGTTGTGGAAGATCTGTTGAACCGGCTGAAAACGATATAAAAAGCAGAGAAGGAGAATAGCAATGTCTGAGATCAAGGTCGGCAAGTACCGGCATTTTAAAGGGAACGAGTACGAGGTGCTGTGCGTGGCGCGGCATTCGGAGACGCTGGAGGACATGGTGGTCTACCGGGCGCTGTACGGCGACGGGGATGTGTGGGTGCGGCCTGCATCCATGTGGAACGAGACTGTAGAGCGCGACGGGCAGGTGCGCCCGCGTTTCGAATACATCGGATAATTTTTCGTCCAGCAGATTGATTTTTCGTCCAAAATCGATCAAATTTGGACGAAAAGATAGAGTAGCTGGACGAAAGCGATAAAAATGTTATTGAGGTGTGAAATGGACAAAAAAGATAGAATTGAAGTTTTTAATGACACCATGAAGTGGATTGAAGATGAGCCGGCGCTGGCGGCTTCGGTGAAGGCGGGCAAGGCGAAGACGAAAGTTTACTACGAGGACGATTATCCGACATTCGACGAGACGAAAACGGTGACTGAGACGATTGCGGTCACGGGCGAGCGCTCTTTCGAGGCGGCCATGAGGCTGCACCGGGAGGCCACGGATGCCAAGATTGCGGTAATGAATTTCGCGAATGCTTTTCACGCAGGTGGCGGCGTGACTCGGGGTAGCAGCGCGCAGGAGGAGAGCTTGTGCAGGACATCCACGCTGTATCCGCTGATTTACCGCAGAAGCCTGAGAGACAGCTTTTACAAGCATCACCACGATTTGGGGTCGCAAAAGGCAACAGATTCGCTTATTTATACTCCGGGCGTTGTGATTTGCAAGACGGACGAAGATTTGCCAAAGCGCATGCCGCAGGAAGATTGGGTAACAGTGGATGTTATCACGGTGGCGGCGCCGGATTTGAGACACACCCCGAATATGCACGCAGGGCTGGTGGGCGGACCCATTAAAATGAACGATGCCGAGCTTTTCGGATATCATGTGAAAAGAGCGATGCACATACTGACCTGTGCGGCTGCGGAAGGCGCAGACACCTTGGTGCTGGGGGCTTTCGGGTGCGGTGCGTTCCACAACAATCCGAAAGTGGTGGCGCGGGCATACAAGACTGCTTTGGCGGAGTTCCCGAAAGTGTTCAAGAAAGTGGTCTTTGCAGTATATCGCCCTGCGTCCGGTAGCGAAAACTACGATGTTTTCAGCCGCGTTTTAGGATAAGATTCATAACCGGCCGAGCTCTCTACTTTGCGTAGGTTGCGGGGGCACCGTGCGGGGCTTAGAATAGTGGCAGGAGGTGAGAAAAATGAACCAATACGTCACAGGGGCGGTAATCAAAGAATTGCGTGAGAAAAATAAAATGACGCAAAGCCGTTTGGCGGAAGCCCTGGGTGTCAGTGACAAGGCCATCTCCAAATGGGAGACGGGCAGGGGCTACCCGGATATCACGCTGCTGGAGCCCATCGCGGAGCTTTTTCACGTTTCGGTCACAGAGCTGATTGCAGGAGCCACGGTGAAGAACGAAAACGTGGCGTCCAACATGCTGAGGTCCAAATTTTATGTGTGCCCGGTTTGTGGGAACGTGATACACAGCATGGGAGAAGCGGCTATCCATTGCCACGGCATCCTGCTCGTGCCGCTGGAGGCAGAGCCGGCGGATGAGCAGCACATGGTCGTTATCGAGCGTGTTGAGGACGAGTATTATGTGCGAATCGACCACGACATGACGAAGGAACATTACATTTCGTTTATTGCGGCAGCTTCGCCCGATGATATGCAGCTGGTGAAGCTTTATCCGGAAGGAAACGCCGAAGCGCGGGTTAAGATGCGGGGCGTCAGAAAGATCTTCTTTTACTGCAATCGCGACGGTCTCTTTTCGATTGAGCCACGGAAATAAGACAAATAAAAAATGCGGTCATATGACCGCATTTTTATTGACTTTGGGCTTGGGTGGGGTATAATATAAGTGAGACAGGAGGTGTAGGGTGGGAAAAGAGTATGGGCGGGTGGAACTCGCTGATTTCCTTGCAAAAGCTAAAGGATTGATGGTCGCGGGGGAGTATGATTTTGTGCCGCGGCGTCGAAATTTACAGGCTTTGGCGGCTATTGGGTTTACCGTGGCGGATGCCAAAGAAGAGATAATGGGCCTGAAAGAAGAAGATTATTACAAAGGCTCGAAACAGGATTTTGACCCGCAGCGACCGGGTGAAATCTGGGAGTTTAAAAAGAATATAGATGGGAAGCCGTTTTATGTGAAATTGAAAATTCAATTGCGAAACGGAAAGGAAGTTCTCAAATGCCTGAGCTTTCATGAGGATGACTATGTTTAGGTGGGGGTGAAAATATGATGAAATATTGTGAGGCGTGCGGAAAAGAAGTTAAAACACGGATTGTGAAGCAACGGGAAGTGTATGCGGTTTGCGGGGAAGACATCGAAGTTGAGGCACAGGTGATGGTATGCGCGGATTGCGGCGAAGAAATCTTCTGCGAAGAACTGGATTCGGCGACGCTGAATCATGCGTACGAAGAGTATCGCAGGCGCCATAAATTGCTCTTCCCGGAAGAAATCAAAGCGATTCGCGAAAAATACGGTTTGAGTCAGCGGAGTTTTGCAAAGCTGCTCAACTGGGGCGACAAGACTATCCGCCGGTACGAAAGCGGCTCGATTCCCGACAAAGCGCACAACAGTTTGCTTTTGTTTCTGAGAAAGCCTGAAAACATGAAAGCCTATCTGGTGGAAAATGAAGTTTTGCTTGAAGACAAGCAAAAAACCAAACTAATGCTCATAGTTGAAAATCTGGAAAACGACGCGGCAGCCAGAATTGGCAGGTATTACGAGCTTTTGATTGAAAAACTGCCACCTGAAATACTCAGCAGCGAAGAGGAAGATACCTTTAGACGCATCTGCGAGAAAATCGAGAAATCTGCTGTTTGGGTAGAAAACAAAAATTTGCAAGAAAAAACTTGTGTGTAGCCGAGCTGCACACAAGTTTTACTTTTATTACTATTTACTCAGGCTTTTTCTTACTACGCCTTTCGGGTCCTTGATCAGCAGGATGACCAGCCAGATGATCATGGCCAGTGCCACTACTGAAAATCCGAGGAATCCGTCGTTGATCATTTCTTCGGTGGCAGGTGTGAAATAGTCTGCTCCGTCTTCCATATAGCCGAAGATGGCATCGCCAAGCCACATCAGGGAAGCACCCCAGAACATGGCCATCAGGATGTTCAGCTTCATATAGTCATTCTTGCGGTTGTACCAGAGAATGGTGGTGATGATCGCTGCGAAAACAGTGATAAGTAATGTCATTTCAGCCCACCTCCCGCGATTAGAGAGTCTCTGTTGCTTCGGAAGAAGTCTCAGGTCTTTTTACGATAACATCTGCCGCAACGCACATTCCGAGCCATACCAGTGTGATGATGGCAGCCATGGTCACGCCCACGGTGCTCATTTCGTGCAGCATTTCAGCTTTGTCTGCCGCATCGTTCATGGCGGTCAGGAATGGCGGGAAAGGTACCACTTCGCCGTGCCAAATGTGTTCGAACGCCAGAAGAGCGGCGCCGCCCCACAGCATATGTGAGAGCCACTTGAGCTTCTTCGAAAGCGGAACTTTTACGATGGAATCGGTGGTGTGCTCTGCAGGAGCAGCCACTTCTTTCTTTTCTTCAATCTTTTCGATAGCTTTAACGACGAGAGCCTCGCCTGTAGGTACTAAAAAACAAGCCATTTTTAAGTCCTCCTTATTTTATTGAAATTGGATATCTGTATATCATATCGTGATATTGCGCCGGAATGATGCGACTTCCGCCGCAAGCGCACATCGATACGAGCATATTTTATCATAAAAGCGGAGCCGGAAAAGCCCCCCGGGGGGATTGTTTGTTCGATTTGTGGGGGTATTCTTGCTCGGCGGCGGGATCCTTTGCCTGGTTCATGCGTTATTCTTTGCCGACTTCATGTTGTTAAACTGTTGACAATGAGGGCCGAAGTGCTATACTTTAGGCAGGATTAAACATGTGCCCGACAGGACGTGCGGGCTTTTCAAAAGAAGGAACAGACATAGGAGGGATATTATGTCGCTGAAGATCAGTAATTTTAACATCCACAGCCTGATGGGAAATGGCACAACTTCGCTTTTCGACACGCTGGGCAAGAGCCGCAGAAGCAATGGCGGCATGGGCATGCTCCAGTACAATACCGTAAATACGGCGTCATATAACAAAGCTCTTCGCGCTTACTACCAGAAGCAGAGCGGCACGGCTTCCAAGCTTCAGAGCACCGATGATACCAAGATGGCATCTTTGAAGGACGTGGCGGCAAATCTCAAGGCCAGTGCATCCGTGCTGAATGCTTCCTCACTTTACCAAAAGGGCGAGGATGGCGAATACAAGCTCGAAGACATCAAAAAGGCAGTAAACAGTTTCGTGGAAAATTACAACAAGACAGTCAGCGAAACTGAAAAAGCTGATTCCATGGACACCTTGCGAAATGGCGTCTGGATGGTGACTGACACGCAGAAAAACGCGAACGTCCTGAAAAATGCCGGCATCACTATCGGCAAGGACAACAAGCTTTCGTTCGACGAATCGAAGCTTACTGCTTCCAATATTTCGTCTTTCAGATCAGCGTTTGCAGGCCGCAGCTCCTATGGTGGGCGCGTGAACGGTCGCGCATCTTCGCTGGAGAGCATTGCAAACAGGTCGCTCTCTAACGGCACCTACAATCGCGCAGGGCGTTACAGCCAGGCCAGCCGCATTTCTTCGCGCTGGAGCCGCAACATATAAAGTATTAATAATACATGTGCCCGGGGCTGCGGCTCCGGGTTTTCATCTGAAAATTTTCGGTATCAAAAAACCCTGAGGGAGACCTCAGAGTTTTTTACATATGTTGTGCATTTTGCAAATGCTCGAGATCTCTGCTCACGTGCCTTTTACATATGCCCACTCTTTTTATAGACGTTCGCGTGTCTTTACTGCGCGATGCCTGTGAAATCAACAGTGTCGGTGATTTCTGCGCTGCCGTCGAGCGCTTCATATACATGCACCAGAGCGTATCCCGGCTGCGGATCCGGCACTACAGGAGTGATGCGGCAAAGGATGCAGTAGTTGGTGCCTGCCACTACCTGAGTAGCAACCAGGGCCATCGGTTCGTAGTTTGCGCCGTCCAGATTCTCCAGAGCCTTGTTGAGAGCAGCTTTGGCTTCGTCGGTCACAGCCGGGCCAGCTGCAGCCCAGCCACCTGCGAGGTCTGAAAGCAGGAGATTTGCATCGGTGCACTCCAGCATCTCAGTCACTGCGTGGCCGCCATCCAGATCCTCGTAAATGGTGAGAATTGCGTATTTTTCATCGGCGGCCATGGCGCGGATTTCTCTGCAGAGTACTCTGTAGTTCATGCCTGCCACCACCTGGGATTCGAGAAATGCCACAGGCTCGTAGGTAACGTCGCCGTTTATGTCGGCTGTTGCTTCCGCTACCGCAGTTTTTAACTCTTCCGGCACATCCGGTGTGTCAGGCGCGTTGTAGCCGCCCATGCGGATTGTGCTTGGGTCCTCCTGAGTTTCGTTGTAAAGAACTGCTTCTTCTTCCTCCTGGCCACATGCTGCAAAAGCGAAAATCATGATACCGGCCATCATCATTGCTAAAATCTTTTTCATTGTTCAAATTCCTTTCATTTTGGCGTCGCCGCGCTTTGGATTAGCAGATTCATAGCGCTTAGAGTCTCGGCGCCGCAATCCTAGAATCATGGCGTCTCGGTGCTTTTACGCCTTTGCGGCTCTTTGCCTTGGCGCCGCAGCGCATCTGCTCCACGGCACTTCCGCGTCACGGCGGCACTAACATTATACACCTATAAAGACGGCTTGCGACAGTGGAAGGTTACGAAAAATAATTTATTTCTTGTTCTTGGAAAAATTTTCAAAATACCTATGGCAAATACTGTAATAATCTGGTATAATCTGTATGCCGGACTGCGCGAGAGGTTGCAAGGAGGGCAGGCCGGCGGGAATGTATGCCTAAATCACGCAGAGCGGCAAAAAAAGGCATACATGCGGCTCGCCGCAGCGGCGAAAAGCGGGCCAGCCGGCAGGAATGTATGCCTAAATCACGCAGAGAGGCAAAAAAAGGCATACATGCGGTTCGCCGCAGCGCCGCGGCTGGAGATCATGCGAGAGAGAGGACGAAAAGCGGCGGAATCGGAGATTCCGCAAGGGGGAGAAGATGAACCAAATTAAAGAGTTGTTGGAGCAGAGATTAAAAATTTTAGCCGCGGCCAAGGCGCGGGCGAAAAGGGATATGGCGCATTTTCCGGAGGGGAGCCTGCGAATCTCTTCAACGAAAAGGCAGACGAGATACTATTGGGCGAAGGAAAAAGGGAATTCGGCAGGCGAGTACATTCCTATGGCAAAGGAGACTTTGGTAAAAGCGCTGGCGCAGAAAGATTACAATATGAAGTTTTTACGCGAAGCAGACAAGGAAATGTGCGCTTTGGAAGCGGTGGCTGGGAGGTTTTCCGGCTTGAATGAAGATAAGACTTTTGGCGGTTTGTCGCCCAAGAGGCGGGAACTCGTGGAGCCGTACATAATGCCGGACGAATTATTTCTGCGCAAATGGCAGGACGAGGAATATAAAAAATGCGGGTACATGCCGGAAAAGAAGGTGTATGCTACGCGTAGGGGCGAAATGGTGAGATCAAAATCGGAGGCTTTGCTGGCGGATATTCTTTGTGAAAAAGGCATACCCTACCACTATGAGCAGGAGTTGGTTTTGCTGAATGGGAAGGCGAGATATCCTGATTTCACACTGCTGAACAAGCGGACGCGCGAAGTGCTCTATTTGGAGCATTTCGGCCTTTTGGATGACGAAATGTACCGCCGGGACTGCCTGGATAAGCTGGATGAGTACGCGAGAAACGGCATTTTTATAGGGAAGAATTTGCTTATCACGTATGAGAGCGCAGAGCATCCATTTAACCCGAATCAAGTCCGCGAGATGCTGGACGCGGTGTTTTAAGGCGGGCGCGATAGGTTTTCTATTTGGAGTATTTCGGGCTTTTGGATGATGAAATGTATCGCAGCAAAAAAATTTTTCAAAAAGCCCAAACTAGTGCTTGCTATTTTTTCGGAGGTAGTATATTATAATCACGGTACTTTAATACGGTCCGGAGAGGCCGTGAAGGACGGAATATTAAAAAGCGCCGGCGTAAGGCTGCAGATGTGCTGGAACAAGGGGTTCAGCGGGCAGACAGCGAATGGCAGGTGCTGGAAAACGTACTTTTACGGCTCTTCATATGTGAAGAGTCGTTTTTTCATGGGTAAAAGCCCAAATCAATATCAAGGAAAGGTAAGCAGATGAGCGAAGTTTTGAAAAACAGAGTCCGCGACATAGAGCGAATCAGGGAATTTGTCTCCCCTGGCGAATTTGAAAAAATCGAAAGCGGCATCGCTGCCGGAAATATTATTACCGTCCCGTCCTTTGCAGATGTACATGTACATTTCAGAGAGCCGGGATTTTTTTATAAGGAAACGATGGAAACGGGTACCGCGGCTGCAGCCAGGGGCGGCTACAGCGTAGTGATGACAATGCCGAATCTTTCGCCGGTGCCGGACGATAGAGAGCATCTGCAAGAAGAACTGGATGCAATAAAGCGCGGCGCGAAAATCAGGGTTATCCCTTACGGCGCCATCACAGTGGTCGAGAAGGGCGAAAAACTGGCGGACCTGGAGGGCATGGCGAAGGATGTGTGCGCTTTTTCCGATGATGGCGTGGGGCTGAACGACGAGGCCTTGATGATAGAGGCGATGGAGAGAGCGAAGAAACTGGGAAAGCTCATCGTAGCGCATTGCGAAGATTTGGAATTGAGAGCCGGCGGATACATCCACGCGGGTGAATATGCAAAGGCTCACGGGCACAAAGGAATTTCATCCGAATCGGAGTGGAAGCCGATAGAGCGAGACCTGAGATTGGCGGAAAAAACGAACTGTAATTATCATGTATGCCATATTTCCACAAAAGAAAGTGTACAGCTCATACGCGAAGCCAAGAAAAAGGGTGTGAAAGTGACATGCGAGACGGCGCCGCACTACCTGGTGCTGAACGACAGCATGCTGGAGGAAGACGGCAGGTTTAAGATGAATCCGCCGATCAGAAGTGAAGAAGATCGCAAGGCCCTCATAGAAGGGCTGAAGGACGGGACCATAGATTGCATAGCTACGGACCACGCGCCGCACAGTGCGGAGGAAAAGTCCAAAGGGCTTGCAGGCAGTGCTATGGGCGTAGTCGGACTGGAAACCGCTTTTCCGGTGCTCTACACGGAGCTGGTGGAAAAGGATGTCATCGATTTGGAGAAGCTCCTGCAGCTGATGTGCGTCAATCCAAGAAAACGTTTTGGGCTGGAAGATGCGGAAGATATCAGAGATTTCGCGGTTTGGGAAATCGGCAAAGAATATGAGATAGATCCGGAAGAGTTTCAGACCAAAGGAAGGGCTACGCCGTTTGCAGGGAGGAAAGTCAAAGGCAGATGCCTGCTGAACGTGGCAAGCGGCAAAGCGGCCTGGAAGGACGAGACGCGTTTGAAATAAAGAGGCAAAGTCTATCGCAAATAGACGATGAGAGAGCTGAAAACAAAGAAAATATAGAAAGAAAAGAATCGTAAAGAAGCAAAATGAAAGAAGCAATTTTCGAAATCAGAGAGAATAAAAAAATAGCCAAAAACACCTATGAGATGGTGCTGGCCGGCGATACGACTGCCATCGAAAAGCCGGGCCAGTTTGTGAATCTGAAGCTGGAGGGCTTTTTCCTCCGGCGCCCCATCTCGGTGTGCGACTACGAAACCGGGAGCGCCCACCGAGATGGCCGCGGCGCTGCCGAACAGGCCACGGCCGGCAGCGCCGCGCAGGGCCGCCTCACCCTGGTCTACAAAGCCGTGGGTGAGGGCACCGAAAAGATGGCGGCCCTGGGCGCCGGCACGCAGCTTAGCGTCCTGACAGGCCTGGGCAACGGCTATGCACAGGAAAAAGCCGGCGATGCGCCGGTCCTGATAGGGGGCGGCGCGGGAATCCCGCCGATGTACGCCCTCTGCAAAGCCCTGATGGCGAGCGGCGGGAAAAAAGTACAGGTAATCCTGGGTTTTAACACCAAAGACGAGATTTTTTACCAAGAAAAATTTGAGGCGCTGGGCGCCGAAGTGCATGTGGCCACAGCAGACGGCAGCGTGGGCGAAAAAGGCTTCGTCACCGATGTGCTGGCCAAACTGGAATACACCTACTTTTATGCATGCGGCCCGCTGCCGATGCTGCGAGCCATCGAAAAGACCGCAAAGTCGGACGGCGAATATTCATTCGAAGAGCGCATGGGCTGCGGCTTCGGCGCCTGCATGGGATGCAGCATGAAAATGGCTGATGGCAGCTACAAGAGAGTATGCAAGGAAGGTCCTGTTTTCGGAAGGGAGGAGATCGCATGGTAAATGAAACAAAAGCTGCGAGCCGCGACACACGGGTAGATCTCCTGGGCATCGAACTGGAAAATCCGATTATCCCGGCCTCGGGCACCTTCGGCTACGGCAAAGAATTCAGCGAGCTCTATGATATCAATATCCTCGGAACGTTCAGTTTCAAGGGCACCACACTGGAGCCGAGATTCGGCAATCCCACTCCGCGCATAGCGGAAACGCCAAACGGCATGATCAACGCTGTGGGACTCCAAAACCCGGGCGTGATCGCCGTACGGGACAAAGAACTCCCGGATATGAAGAAATTTTTCCACAAGCCTGTGATGGCCAACATCAGCGGGTTTTCCGTGGAAGACTACGCCAAAACGGTGGAAATCCTGAGCGGGCAGGATCAGATCGGCTGGTTTGAAGTAAACATCAGCTGCCCGAACGTGCACGGCGGCGGCATGGCCTTCGGCACGGACCCGCAGATGGCGAAAAAAGTCACGGAAGCGGTAAAAAAAGTGGCAGACAAACCTGTCATCATGAAGCTTTCGCCAAATGTGACAGATATCGTAGCCATCGCGAGAGCCTGCGAAGAAGGCGGGGCGGACGGCATCAGCCTGACCAACACCCTGCTGGGGATGCGCATCGACCTGAAAACCAAAAAGCCGGTCATCGCCAACAAAATGGGCGGTTTCAGCGGCTCGGCCATCTTCCCGGTGGCGCTGCGCATGGTCTACCAGGTCTATGAAGCCGTGAAAATCCCGATTGTGGGCATGGGCGGCGTCAGCAGCGCCAAGGACGCCATTGAAATGATGATGGCGGGAGCCACTGCAGTGGGCGTGGGAGCCGCCAACCTGACAGACCCTTGGGTGTCCAAAAAGATAGTGGAAGAGCTGCCGGAAGTTATGGAAAAATACGGCATCAGCAGCCTAAAGGAAATTATCGGCGCAGCGCACTAGCACATTAATGCACATTAATGCGAAAAAACGAAAATTACTCAAAAGAAGCAAATGTAAAAAATATAGGAAATTTAGAGCAAATATAAAAAATACAGGAAATATAGAGTAATTATAAAAAATACAGAGCAAATACGGAAAAAGCGAGAAATAGAAATATCGAAAGGAGAAAAGTATGGGAAAAGACGTGATCGTGGCTTGCGACTTTGCGAGCAAAGAAGAAACCCTGAAATTTCTGGACCGCTTCCCGGCAGGTGAAAAGCCGTTCGTGAAGATCGGTATGGAACTTTTTTATGCGGAAGGCCCGGAAATCGTAAGAGAATTGAAAAAGAGAGGGCACAAAATCTTCCTGGACCTGAAGCTCCACGATATTCCAAACACCGTGGAAAAGGCCATGAGAGTGCTTTCGCGCCTGGATGTGGATATGACCAACCTGCATGCGGCAGGGACAGTCAAGATGATGGAGGGGGCGCTTCGCGGACTGACTCGCGAGGATGGCAGCAGACCGCTGCTCATCGCTGTGACGCAGCTGACTTCCACGGACCAGGAGAGACTGGAAAAGGAAATCCTCATTGAAAAGCCGATAAACGAAGTGGTCATGAGCTACGCAAAGAGCGCGAAGACGGCCGGCCTGGACGGAGTGGTGTGCTCGCCGCTTGAGGCGGGGGTGGTGCACGAAGGTGTGGACAAAGGTTTCCTGACAGTGACACCGGGCGTGCGATTCGAAGAAAGCGACAAAGGAGATCAGTCCAGAGTGACTACGCCGGCCAGAGCGAAGGAACTGGGCTCTGACTATATCGTAGTGGGCAGGCCGATCACTCAGGCGGCCGATCCGCTGGAAGCCTACCGACGCTGCGTACGTGAATTCGTGGATTAAAGTTTACGAGAATACCCGAATTCCGATATGCATATAATACCTGAATACAAGAATACGTTTATACAGATAGAAAGCTATGGATAAACAGGAGGAGAAAATGGACAGAAAAAGAGAGATTGCAGAAGGGCTGCTGTCGATTCAGGCAGTATTCCTGAGGCCGGAGGAACCGTTCACATGGGCCAGCGGCATCAAGAGCCCGATTTATTGCGACAACCGCCTGACGCTGACGGCACCGGAGGTTCGCACCAAGGTGGAGGAAGGCCTGAAGGCTGCCATCGAAGAAAATTATCCGGATGCGGAGGTTTTGATGGGCACCAGTACGGCGGGCATTGCGCACGCAGCCATCACAGGACACCTGATGGGACTTCCGATGGGATACGTCAGAGGCTCTGCCAAGGATCACGGCCGCACCAACCAGATTGAAGGAAAGCTGGAAAAGGGCCAGAAAGTGGTAGTTGTGGAAGACCTTATATCCACGGCAGGCTCGGCCATCGACACCGTGAACGTACTCCGCGAGGCCGGAGCTGAGGTGCTGGGCATAGTCAGCATCTTCACTTACGGGATGAAAAAGGGGCTGGACCGCATGGCGGAAGCGCACGTGAAAAACGTCAGCCTGTGCGACCTGGATGCATTGGTGCAGGTCGCAGCCGAGACCGAATACATCAAAAAAGAGGACGCGGCCAAAATCCTGAAATTCCGCGACAATCCAAGCGACGAGAGCTGGATGCATTAATTAGTTAAAAGTGGCCTGAGGCGGAAACGCCGAGGCGTGAATTTTATAAAAAGGGAAAGGAATACCAAATGTCGAACGTAAGAAACCTTATCAACATCACAGACTTCACAGTAGAAGAAATCAACAAACTGATCGAAATCGCAGACGATATCGTAGCGCACCACGAAAAGTACGATGAGATCTGCAAGCACAAGAAACTGGCAACACTGTTCTTCGAGCCGTCCACGCGTACCAGACTGAGCTTTGAAGCAGCCATGCTGGAACTCGGCGGCAGCGTGCTGGGCTTCTCCTCAGCCAACTCCAGCTCTGCAGCCAAGGGCGAGAGCGTATCCGACACTATCATGACAGTGTGCAACTATGTGGACATCATCGCCATGAGACACCCTAAGGAAGGTGCACCGATCGTGGCTTCCAAGAGAAACACAGTGCCTATCATCAACGCAGGCGACGGCGGCCACTTCCACCCGACCCAGACTCTGACAGACCTCCTCACCATCAAGAGAAAGAAGGGCAGACTGGACAACATGACAGTGGGCCTTTGCGGTGACCTGAAGTTTGGCAGAACAGTGCACTCCCTGATCGAGGCAATGCTCAGATACCCGAACATCAAGTTTGTGCTCATCTCACCGGAAGAGCTGCAGGTGCCTGAATACGTAAAGGAAAAGATGAACGAAGTGGGCGTGGAATGGCGCGAAACAGAGTCTCTTGAAGATGCAATGCCGGAGCTGGACATCCTCTACATGACCAGAATCCAGAGAGAACGTTTCTTCAACGAAGAAGATTATGTAAGACTCAAGGACAGCTACATCCTCAACCTGGAAAAGCTGGAGACTGCCAAGAAAGACCTGACCATCATGCACCCGCTGCCTAGAGTAAACGAGATTTCCGTGGAAGTGGACGATGACCCGAGAGCATGTTACTTCTTCCAGGCACTGTGCGGCAAGCACATCAGAATGGCGCTCATCCTGTTCCTGCTGGGAATCGTAAAATAAGTTATATATCGTAAAATACAAGGAGGAAATACTATGAATATAGATGGAGTTAGAAACGGAATCGTACTGGACCACATTCGCGCAGGCAAGAGCATGGAGATTTATGAGATGCTGGGCCTTGACAAGCTGAGCAACACAGTGGCAATGATCCAGAATGCAAGCTCTGAAAAGTATGGCAAAAAGGATATCATCAAGATCGACGAAGTAGTGGACCTGGACTATGATGTGCTGGGATATGTGGATTCCAACATCACCGTAAACATCGTCAAGGACAGCAAACTGGAGAAGAAGATCCACATGGCGCTGCCTGAAAAGCTGGTGAACGTGGTAAAGTGCAAGAATCCGCGCTGCATCACATCCGTGGAGCAGGAAATCGTGCACGAGTTCAGACTGGTGGACAAGGAACGCAAGATCTACCGCTGCTGCTACTGCGACGCAGAGCACAGAATCAAATAGTTTTGCAATATGACTTTCAGGCCTGGTTGTGCCATTCCGGGCCGGGGGGAATAAATAGACAAAGCGCAGGACAGCCCGGGAAAGCCCGGGCCTGCCGCTTTTTTGGGAAATACAAAGTGAAACAATTTTGTGGTATAATGGCTGAGGGGTTGGCGATGAGAATCGGGGGATATCGTAATAAGGCTGGAGCAATTGAGATGATTCGAAAAGGAAGGTAAAATGAAAAACGTACTTTGTTATGGCGATTCCAATACCTATGGTTATGACCCCAGAAACGGGCTGCGCTATTCGGAAGATGTGCGCTGGACCGGGCAGCTGCAGAGGCTGCTGGGGAGAGAATATAAGATAATAGAAGAAGGCTGCAACGGGCGCACCACCGTGTTTGACGACCCGCTCGAGGGCTGGAAGAACGGCCGCGATTATCTGCGTCCGTGCCTGAATTCGCACAAACCGCTGGACATCGTGATTATGATGCTGGGCAGCAACGACATGAAAGAGATTTTTCACGCGACGCCCGAAGAGATCGCGGCCGGTGCTGCGGCACTCGTGGATATTATCAAGGAGTTTACAAAGGAGAAGCAGGGCTTCGTGCCGCAGATCCTGCTGGTGGCGCCGCCCTGGATCGGAGACGGGATCGCAGCCTCGCCGTTCTACGGCTCCTTCCGCGAGAACGCAGTGGGGCGCTCGTGGAAGCTCGGCCGCCTCTACTCCAATGTGGCGGCCGAGAGAGGCTGCGCCTTCCTGGACGCAGGCCCGATCGCGCCACCTTCTGTCGAAGACTCCCTGCATCTTTCGCCGGAGTCACACGCTACTCTGGCAGAGGCCATCGCAGCCAAATGCAAAAGTTTAAGCAGCAGGTAGAGGGAAAAATCCGCCTGTCGGAAATTTTTCTGAATTTTCGTTGAACAGCGTTCGCGACAGCTATATAATATACTTAGGGAAGTGGCGTCGGCATCAAAGCGGTAAGAACAGCCGGCGCGAGCCGGGGGCGAACGGCTCCGGCAGGAGGAAGCGTTGTGAGACTGAAATCAAATCGAAGCAGCAGGTTTGTCAGACTAAGGAGAATATCGGTGGTGCTGTGCATCGCCTTGAACATCCTGCTCTTTTTTATAACTGACAAGCTTGAGACGGTGCTATTTTTGGACACGGTGGGAACCATGATCGCTGCCGTATTGGCGGGGCTTTTCCCGGGCATTCTGGTGGCAGTAATCACCAACGCCTTTTGCGCGATCTTTAGTGGTATCACACTGTACTTTGCATTCGTCAATGCCATGGTAGCGGTATTGACAACACTTTGTGCGATTATATTCAAAAAACCGAGACCGTTAAACGTGGCTTTTTTTATCATGTGCGCGGCCCTGATCTCGGGCATCACGGGAGCACTGATTCAGCTGGCTCTGCTGGGCGCGCCGCAAAACCCGCAGATTGCGGAGATGACGGCCTCTGCGGCTACTGCACTTGATACCGTCGAGGCAGTGGCTTTTGTTGGAGTGAATACAATATTGAATCTTATAGACAAGGGTATTTCTGCGGGAATAGCCCTTGTTTTGTTGCATTTTGTCCCGGAAGAAACGCGCCTTGGCATTTGGAATGCCGGCTGGAAGCAGAGACCGCTTTCAGGCGAGGAAATGCTCCGCCTCCGTGCAGACGCCCGCGATGTGAAAATGTCGCTCAGAACGCGTACATCGTTGGCAGTGCTGACCGCCCCGCTGATCCTTGTTCTGGTCATGGGCCTGGTTGGCGCCGGTATCTACATCGATACCGAAAAACAGTATATGGAAGAGAATGCCGGTAGCGCAGGACTTTTCTGCGCCAAGTCGATGAATCCGGCGCAGCTTGGACAATTCATGCTCAAGGGAGCAAGAGTGGAGGGCTATGGCCGGATGGAGGCAATGGTACAAGGCATCTGTGACAACATGCCTGGTGTGGAGCGAATCACCATAAAGGGTGTCGGTGAATTCGAAGGAATGACCGCTTTTGCGGTGGAGAGTGAGAAATCCACGGAGTTTGGGCTACTTTCGGATTGGCGTGCGACGGTTGACACCCCGATTTCGGGCGACGGCGACAATGTCGTGGCTGTGGTGGAAGTGGAGGCTTCGCTGGCATATCAGACTCCGGTACTCAAGTCTTTTATCCTGCGTACAGCGCTGATACTTTTGGGAATATTCCTGCTGATCATATCCTATGCGCTGTACATGACGGATATTTTTGATGTACTTCCTATCCGCAGCATGAGCGAATGTATGGACAGATTTGGCGATGAAATCCTGCCGCAAAATGTAATGGATGAAAATGTGAAGGAGCTCCGTGCTTTGGACATTCGCACAGGTGATGAAATAGAAAAGCTTTTCCGGGCCACATGTCGCATGACTTCCAACATGGCGGAGCATGTGGGCAGGATACGCAGACTGTCAGACTCCACCG